>JALOBO010000069.1 GCA_023228225.1 Clostridia bacterium | reverse complement strand
ATGTATTTCAAAATACTTGCTTATAAGGGGATAAAAAAGGCTAAATTGCTGGAGGCATAGATATGGCAGAAGATGACGGCACTACACTTAATGGTGATGTAAACATATCCGGTGATACAAGCAAAGCTAGAAAAGAAGTTGAATCATTAAAAGAAGAACTTGAAAAGTTAACTTCTTCAATAAATGACGCAGGAAAAGCATTTGACTCTGCATTTAAAAACATAAGTAATATATCTAAATCATCCGAAAGTTTAAAAAATGTATTTTCAGATACACAGTATCAGACTTCTTTTGGAAATTACAGGTCTACTCCTACCGGAGCTATCTTAAAAAATTATGCACAGGCAACGAAAACAAATGCAGTTGCTTATAAAACTTCTGCTCAGGCAGAATTACAATATGCTCAAAATGATGCCGCACTTGAAGCAGAAAAGAAAGCATTACTTTCTGCAATGAAAAAGCATACTGACGCGGAAACAAAATATACAGAACTTTTAACAAAAAACAGGACAGAACAGGGAAATAATAGAAATAGTTTTTATTCAGGATATTCAATATCCCGTATAGGCAGACAGGTTGAATATGGAAGTTCAAGCTCTGTAATGCGTATGGCCGGAGCAGGTCTTGAAATACTCGGTAATACAATGATAAATCCGTTTCTAGGGGTTGTAACAGCCGCTCAGAAACTCGGAAATGCATTCAACAACCTTGCTACAGAATCTCTAAAAGACTACGGAGAAGTACAGCAGTTACAGACGAGCCTTGGGGTAGTATACGGAAATCAATCACAGGCAAATACTGCATTTCAGGGAATATCTGGATATGCAATAAAATCTCCGTTCAACGTAGAACAGACTGAACAGATGGCAGTCTTATTGAGACAGTCAGGGGTATATTCGTCAGATTTGATGAATACACTTAAAATGATTGGTGATACTGCCGGTGGAAATGCGACAAAAATGACACGTATTGCAACCAACTATGCACAGGTTGTTGCAACGGGACGTGCTTCAATGCTTGATATGAGACAATTTGCATATGCAGGTATTCCTATTTTTGCAGAAGTTGCAAAGCAGATGGGCGTATCTCAATCTGCATTAAGGGGAATGGTAACTGACGGAAAAGTTACAGGAGAGGTTATAGAGCAGGTATTCAAGAACATGACATCGGAAGGTGGTCAGTTCTATGGAGCAGTTGAAAAAGGCTCAAAAATATTAAATTCACAGCTTTCAAACTTAAAAGACGCAAGACAGCTTATGATGTCAGCATTCGGGGAGTCATTTTATAAAACCGGAAGCAAGTATGGAAATGATTCAATAGGTGCAAGAGTAATCGATTTTGCAACAGAGGTCACTAAAGGACTTTACAACTGGAAAACAGGGCAGAATATTGAAGCAGAAGTAAAAAGAATAAACAATACCGAAAAAGAAATAGCAAATCTTAAAGATATGCTTGAAAAATATGGTAAAGACGATCCTGTTTTATCTCAGTATATAAATGCCCAGATAACAAAGTTACAGAACATAAGAACCCCTGATGAAACAAGGGCTTCAAGGACTGCTGACTATAAAATTTTTGAAGGAAGAAACCAGCTTGCTCAAACAAACGCTCAGACTAAAAAAATAATAGACAAAGAATCTGAAAATTATATAAATCTTATACAAAAACGTAATAAATTAAATGATACAATAAACAGTTTTGGAAGCAAAGCCCCAGATGAATTTAATAATAAATTAAAAGAGTTAAACGGGCAAATAGAAGCTACCAAACAGGCATTGGAATCATTTGGGGTTACAGTAACAAGTTCGGGTGTAAGAAAGCCAAATTTAAATACAGATACAACAACCATACCTTGGGAACTTACTGCAGCTGATGCCCAGTCGCGTATGCTTGATATGATATCTGCTGCCGGTGATTCAATGAGTAAGATTATATCAAAGAATACAAGCGGTATATCAGTTGCAGGACAGATAGTACAGCAGTACGAATCTTCAAATACATATAAAGCCCTTAAAAAAGCAGAGGATGAAAAATCATTTAAAGAAGTGCAGACATTTGAAACACTTTTATCTTCTGCATATGATAAAACAAGTGATTATTTTGATACCGCAAAACTCTCTGTTGAAAATTATAAGAAAGCTATTGAAAAGGGGTATTTATCATGGGACTCATTAGATTTAACCCTAGACAAAGATAATCCATCTCAATTCTCAGAAAATCTTTCAATACTTGGAAATAATCTCGTTTCTACAATGAAGGTTATAAACGATGCGTCAAAAGGTGTATCAGGTATATCAGATACATCGTTATCTTCTGTAAAAGCTGCAATAACCGGAATACAAAAGAAGGGATATGTAACAACTCCAGAAAATCAGGCGCAGTTTGTTGCATCTGCAACAAAAAACGCAAAAATTTCTATTGAAACAGAACTCTCAAAAGCTATACAGGCAAATGACAAGCAGCTTATAAAATTTTGGGAGACTGTACAAAAATATCTCGGTTTTGCATTTCTTAAATTTACTCCTGATTTATCAGCAATCAATGTTCCCCTTAATCCAGACCAAGATAATACTCCATTATGGAAATATGTAGTACACGGAGCAACTAATCTTCCTGTTACAGCAATGACTTCCAAGAATATGGGCGGACTTGCAGAAAACCCGTATAACGTCATGATGAAATATCAGGATTTTCAGGCGCGCGACATTGTACAGTCTGTTATAACAGGTATGACAACATCGGGAAGAAGTCAGTCTGATATAACTAAAAACTTTAAGTATGTTACAAACAACGGAAATGTTACAGAACAGATAGACTGGAAAGCTACCGAAAAAGCCATGTCTGATTTTATTTATTCACAAAGCTCTACTACAAAAGAACTTAATGCATATAAACAGGCTGTAAGTAAGGCTGTTGACGTATACAGAAAACTTGAACAAACCATGTATACTGCCGATTATAGTGATTATATAAAGGGTAAAAAACAGGCAAGTTATACTGAAATGGCTTCTCTGATACAAAATGCATATATAGGTGGTATAACAGCAAAGCCGACAGCAGAATATCTTAAAACAAATCCTAAAGCAACAGAAATACCTGTATATGCCAAAGAAGGAAAGTATTACGAACAGGGTACAAATAAAGAAATAACCAATGTAGAAAACTATACTTACGGATTGGAAAATCTTGCACGTGCAATAGAAGAAGTCTTGCCGGTACGTATTTCGGAACTTGCGAAGATTACAACAGAATCATATAGGACAAGACAGATACAAAGCGGTTCACAGCAGATACTTGGAAATATGCTTACATCGGGTGTTGCTCCTTCATCGCAACAAAATGTATTATCAGGATTGATAAATACAGCAATAAGCAATCCAGAAGTATTAGGTTCTTTACAATCTGAATTTGAAGCTGCTATAGCGCACGGAAATATAACATCAGCAGCAGATGGAACTAAATCTGCTATAGATGTTCTGAAAGAGTACATAAAAGTTAATAAAGAAACTATAGACACTCTTACTAAAATTTCAGACAAAATAAAAGGAAGTGCCGGAGCAAAGACTGTTTCTGAATTAAATTTGCCTGTTTCCAAAGAAGGACAGTCATTATCAAACAAACTCTTTGGAACATACGGAACCAACGACGTTCAGCAACAGTCGGTAATGGATAAACTTGGACTAAAAGATACCAATTATTCAGATGTACTTAAAGAAACACAGGAAAATTTAAAAGAAGCAGGAAAAGCATATGATGAATTCCATGCAAAACAATCTATAGGATGGGCAGCAGATACTAAAGTATTACAGGAATTTAATACACAGACAAAGAGTATGGTTGAGTCTTTTGCGGTAGATACACTTACATCATCTTTTTCTACACTGGGAAAAGCGTTGCAGGATGGAGATAATGTATCTGAAGCACTCGCTGATAATTTCCAGAGTCTTGCATCATCAATGCTTGGGCAGTTCGGTAAAATAGCGGCAACGGCAGGTGCAGAAATAATTGCAATGAATCCGTCTAACATGGGAGCATGGGCACTAGGGCTTTCACTTATGGCCTTAGGTGGATTTACCTCTTTTGCATCAGGCTACCTGTCAAACAGCAGCAGTACTACCGAAGACCAGACTCAAAAACTTGAAACACTTAAAGAAGATTTGCTTGATATAATGGCACAGGCTAAAGAAGATGCCGCATATTATGAATCTGAATTAAAACATCAGAATGCATTAAGTACCAATGAAACTGTTTCTTCTTCAACTTATACAAAAGTAAATGATGCAATAATAACCAAGAGAGGTGATATTGTACAGACAGCTCCCGATGATTATATAATGGCAATGAAAAATCCTGCATCACTTGCATCAAGTAATAATTCTTCTCCCAATGTTAATATATCATTTGTAAATAATTCAGGAGATAAAGTTGCAGTAACACAAAGCAAGACTACCCAGAGTGGGAATAATATAGACATACAGGCTGTAATAGAAGCGGTTACAGCCAACTATATATCTTCTTCAAAATCTGATATGGCTTTTAATGCAAGAGCATCAAGGGTTAATGGAAGGTCTGTGTCTTCATAATAAAACAGCGGAGTACTACATATCAACTTTCTTACAATAATATATCACAATAATCATGTTTTGTCAATAGATAATTATATCATTATTGTTATTTTTAGTGATAATAATAGAAAAACATTGCATCTTTTTCGACACTGTTGTATAGTATACATATGAGTAGTTATATTGGCTGGCCTACAAATGTAAATCAGGTTGTATATGATGAAACAAGTACTGAAATAGGCAGCGGCGCACTTATACAGGAAGAATCTCAAAACGGTACGCTTCTTCAGCGTAATAAAAATGGGTTTGTACCTGATATATTCAAGGTTGTAATGCTTTTTGATTATACTGAGAAAGATTCAAACGGTATGACGGAAATAGACAGGTTCCTTGAATGGTATAAATATAAAGCTAAATACGGAACTGTCCCATTTGAATTTAAAACACTTATAACATCTTCTGATTATTATTTCGGAGATAATACTATATATCAGATAACTTCATCAGTAATCCCTGTAAAAGAAGGACTGAATATAAAAGTGGCTATGACTTGGCAGACTTTATTTGTTGGTACTATAACCATTCCTGCTACATCGGCACACATTGACCACATAGAAGCTGTAAATGGCACACTTACGATAATATTCAGTGAACAGCCATCAGTGTACCCTGTCTACACTGATTTTACTATTGCTATAAATAGTGGCACATTTACAAAAACATCTTTTTATTTTGATGGAGATGTAGACACAATTATAGGATTCGAAGAATTTACATCGACAGGTACTTATACTATAACAGTTAATTCTTTGTATACGGCAACGTTTGCCGTATAATCGGAGGAACAATGGTAACAAAACATATACAAACGATTGCAATGAAAGAATTATATAGCCAGAACATGGATGGTTTTCTTCCTGTTCTTGTAGAAATATATAATCCTGATTTAGTATGGAATGGTATGGACGGAATGAATGACGGATATTTGCGTCTCATAAATGATACGGAAGATGTTGTTTATAAAGGAATAAAATATCTTAAATCAAGTATCACCTTTTCATTACCTGAAACAGACGGAAAATCAGTAGGGAACGGGAGTGTATCTATTTGTGATATAGACCACCGAGTAACACTTGTCTTACGTTCAATTGAATTAAAATGTTCTATAAAGTTAGTAGCAGTATTTGCAAGGTGGGAAGGCGAATCAACAAGCAAGAAACTGTGCTTTTATCCTCTTTCTAATTATAAATTTACAATGGAAACTGCTACTTATAACGGTAAAATAGCAACGTTTCCTCTTATAGCGTATAAACCATTATCTCTTAATGTGCCTAGAGACAGTGCTACCCGTGACATGTTTCCAGCGGTGGCAGACTAATGAGCTTCGGGGAACTTATAGGAATACCATATAAGGTAAAAGGACGCAACTTGGATGGATTTGATTGCTATGGATTTTACATATATGGAGAAAAAATGGGCGGGCATGATATTCCTATAGTAGAATATGAAGATACCAGTGAAAAAACGTTTAATAAACACGAGCCTGACGTTGAAAAACTTCTGGCAGGAAGGATAAAGGAAGTACCATATCCTGTTTCTGAATATGATACGATAGTATTTTATAATAATTCAGGTATAGCTGTACATGTTGGAATATACCTGAATAATGGAAGATTTATACATTGTGACAATCACGGAGTACACGTTGACTGTCTTACCGGATATTACAGAACAAACAGAAGGTATTTCACGTGGCTATAATCAGAATAAACAAAAATATATTTTCAGACGAATCGCAGGAAAAACATGTAGAATCAGGGAAAACCATTGAAGAATGTTTATGCGATTTTAATAATCCTGTATTCAACAAAGGCAATGTAGAAGTATATGACTGTGATACAGGGGAAACTACATATGCAGAAATATCTGATGATGATGAGTATCTCAATGCAGTAATAATAGTAAACGGAGAAGATAAAGGACTTGATTATGTAATTAAAGAAAATGATATTGTATCAGTCACATTTTATCCCGGCAACGGAGATACTGGTACTATATGGAAAAATATAGGTCTTGCCGTGGCAGGGGTTGCCTTAATAGCTGGTGGAATAGCATTATCTGTCTGGTCAGGAGGAAGCTTAACAGGCGTAGGATTAGAATTAGCTAAATATGGTGGTATGTTTATAGGACTTGCTGGAGCAGGGCTTGTCGCCACCAGTGTGATGGGGTTTGTTTCAGGAGATTTTTTACCATCTACTATATGGGACTATCTTACCAAAAAGTTAAATGACGGTTCAAATAGCAGTGGTAAATCACTGAAGCAGATACCTAATGTAAGAAATGCTAAAAATGAAACTATTATAGGTAACACTATTCCATTTGTAATGGGTACACAACAGGTAGCACCTTTTATTACAGGTTCTCCTTTTTATGATATTTCAGGAGACAGGGGAACAGTTCAGTATATAACACTTCTTTATTGCGTAGGTTATGCACCGTTGAAGCTTACCGACTTTAAACTTAGTAATATATATCTTGCCAGAAATCAGGATGTTACTTCTGGCGACCATGATACCGTAATGCATGGCATGTTGCAC
>JALOBO010000068.1:4118-7327 GCA_023228225.1 Clostridia bacterium | reverse complement strand
TCTGCAAGCACGTACGTCATGTAAATGAATTCCTGTGAATGCGCGATAAGCGATTCGAACATCGTCCCTTGTGTATGTTGATGGGAACCAATAAACAGTTTGTGAAGTTACAGAATAAGCTTTCCAAGAACCGGTTGTTACAAGATTTGCGTTTGCAAATGATACAATAACTTTTCCTGAACGAGTTGTGTGAGATCTGCCAGTTGCTACAGATGCAGGAACAATTTGATTTGCATTTGATGGTTGGCCAGCAGCAGCACGAAGAGATTGCGTTGTAGATTGATTTGCAGTTGTTGGTTGAGCAACAGATTGACCTTTTGAATCTGTGTACACACGGTGAACACCGTTATACGAGAATGAATAATTTTCTTCGGCACAAACCTGAATCATTAAATCAGATACATCCGCTTGTTTTGCGAAGAATCCACGAACTCGTAATTCATTTTTGATGTCGAGAGTGGTTGTTGAACCATTTGTTTCGATTAAATCCGATGCAACATCGAATACGTCTGCTTTTGTAAGTGTCTTTGACATAGTTTAGATTTTTTTAAGTTTAACTTTTAGAACTTTTAGATTTTCTATTTCAATTTATTATATACACAAGAATTAAATAGTTTCAAATTTTGCTACAACCGCTGGTTTTGCATCAGCAATTAATTGAATTATTTCTTGAAATTTGCGTTGAGATTCAGTACAATAACAGTTGTCTCGTTTTCTTTTTGCAACCTCAAGAATTCTAAATAACAATTCGTTTTCAGGATCTGATTTAATTTTTTCTTCAGCAGCAGCTTTTGCAATTTCTTGTTCTTTACGTTTTATTTCAACAGATTCCGTAACTTCACTTTTTGCTTTTTGGTGATTTGCACAAGCAATGTATTTTTCATCGTATGTAGTAGTATCAAAATCAACAATGTCGTTATACATTGCTTTAACATTTGCAATAACATCTTTTTGTGAGTACCCTAATAATACTCTACCTGTATAACATTTTTCTTCTTTGATATAGAATGAAGATACGCAATAATTTTGACCATCAGTTTTGAAATATCCTGCAGCATGGTGACCGCCTATTGCAATTAAAACTGTTACATTGCCTTTTTTAATCCTTCCGCAACCGTAAAAATCGTCCCACATGCGTTGTTCCTCAAGTAATGCAATTGCAGAATCAGTAAATTCATAAACATTGTCAAGGCAATCAGCAATAGTTTTTTCGAAGAAGAATTTTTTTACCTGTTTCATAATTTCAATTTTTAGTGAATTTGTTTATCAATTGTTTAAAATCAAATATACAACATATTTGATGTAATAGCAATAGTTTATGCAATTATTTTTAAAATATTTTTCTATTATAAATCATCCCAGCCTTCATCGCCCGCTTTTCTTTGATACATGCCATTTTTTGGTGGATTAAAAATATCTATGATACCTGCTATTACACCGCTTCCGCATAAAAATCCAATTATGCATTGTAATACTGTTTCCATTTGATTAGAATATTTTTATTTTTGAATTATTAAGATAACGTACATCAAGAGGCGCAAGATGCCATGTTTCGCCAGAATTTGTTTCAACAACTATCATTTTGCGTTTAACATCAATTCCTTTTATTGTAAGTTCCTCGCCTTTATAAACTTTTTGAAAGTTTGAATTGTAACGAGTACCTGCATAATATTTTACCTTTCGGCCTATTAGCTTTTTATATACCATTGCACTGTGTATTTATTAGCAACATGTGAATTTGCAACTGCGCGAATTGATGAAGAACTTACATGTGAAAATTCTTTATCACAAAGAATTAATGCATAACGCAATTCTGGATGGAAATCTTTACAAAAAGTTAAATATGATTCCTCATAAACTAAATCATAGCCATTTCGTAATCCTCTAATCAAAACAGGATTTCTTTTGTTTCCAACAAAATACTTTTCGATTATATTACCTGCGTATGAAATAACTTCACGATTTGGTAATTGCTTTTTTAATTCATTAACAGCGTCTGTTCCGATACTTGCTGCTTTCTCTGCATTTACGCCTTTAAGAATAATTACTTTATCAAATAATTGTTCTGCTTTCTCAAGAACATTTAAATGTCCTATATGAAATGGGTTAAAACTTCCAGGATATATTGCAACTGTGTATTGACGGTTCTTTACGTAATCAATCATTTGTGGAATTAATGGCGAACCATTGGTTATTGATTTGTAAAAATTGATTCGGCCATCAATGTATGAATCAATATCGTTGAAATTATATTCTTTAAATATTTGATGTTCGGCCTCAATTAATTTTGCAATATCTGTAAACGCAGGATCTTTTAATCCGCCAAAATCTAATTTATTAAAAAGTAATTGCACTGCAGTTTGTCCGTCATGTTTTTTTGTTTGTAAAACATTTTCAAATACGCGGTCTCTTAAAGGAGATCTTGCCATTGTCTTTAATACAAAATCTGCAGATTTTTCTTCATTATCATTTAACCAAGGATAGTAAACAATATCATGATACATAGTTGTTAATACAAGTTCATCATACATTGATATGTCAAGTTCTTGCGCATTATCAATTGATGCTATCTTATTCATTATTTCATTCAAGTGTTGCGTTGTATGAAAATGACGGTGGGGTTCATTATAAATTTGTTCTAACGATTCTAACGTTATACTTAACTGGTAACGCCCTATTACCGCATGAAAATTTGCGTATGCGTTTGCATTAAACTTTTTCATAATATGTTGTCCGTTATTTTAAGTTTTCAATAAACTCTTTACTGTTGTTACTTATTTTTAGTACGTTTTCCAAACGGTCAAATCTTTGAGCATTGTTTTCGCCATCTCTAAGTTTTAACCATGTTTGCAACGTTAATAATTGAACTTTTGCAATTTTAATATCATTAGATAAACCAGCAACAATTTTTTCACCACCGCGATTGATTGTGAATTTTACATTTGCGCCTGATTGCATCACACCCGATATTGACATTGAATCGTGACCGATTTTTTTGTTTATTTTAGTTGTCATATTCTTTAATTAAAAAGGTTAATAATTTCCATTGCTTCAGAACTGTGAACAAGTTTGTGTTTCAACTTTGGCGCGTATTGTAATTCATTGTAATATTTTCGTCCGCCTGTTGAAAATGGGAATAATTTTGTATACTCGTAATTATCAATTGTGTTTGTGGTAATTACATCTTTATTTCTGCCGTTGTAAATTAC
>JALOBO010000068.1:0-4018 GCA_023228225.1 Clostridia bacterium | reverse complement strand
TAGCAATTGTATTTTTCTTGAGCATGCAATCCTATCATGATATGATCTCGTGTAACTTTTGCAATAACAGATGCAGCTGCAACAGAATAAAATTTGGCATCAGCTTTAGGAATACATTCATACGTATATTTGCCATACGCACGAAACTTATCACCATCAACAATAATATTTACTTTATCTCTAGATTGTTGAAATGCAAGATTCAAATCCAACGCTGCATGCATTGCATCGAATGTTGCTTGCAAAATATTTACTTCATCAATTCGTTGCGCTGATATAACACCAGCACTGCCATATTCAAAATAATTTTCTTTTAGCCAATGATAAACTGTTTCTCTTTGAGATTCCGTCATTTGTTTTGAATCGTTAAGATATTTATGTGGCTTGAAACTTGGAGGAATAAAGAAAGATCCTGCAACAACTGGACCTGATAAACAGCCTCGTCCTGCTTCATCAATTCCAACTTCAAAATTATAAAGTTTTTCCATATATGTTTAAATGTATTGATTCTTCAGTATCGTCTTCTGTTATCATTGCAGTATAATCAGAAAACACAACAGTCACACGTTCTTGTTGTAAACCTTTTCGTAATTTATGCGCAGTCATTAATGCTTGATACCTAATTAGTTGTTCGTCTTTATGAAACCTTGGGTATTGAATTAAGCCGACAATAACGCCAGGTTCTCTACCGCCAGGATAATGAAACCACGTAGGTGTCATGGTTGTTCCGAATATTTCTTTATTCAAATATTCTTCAACAATTTTACGAGCGTCCACAATGTTTGCATACACATCTGTATAACCTGCTCGAAAACCGCAATATATGTTTGCATAAAAAGTTTTTTCTATAATCATTTCGATTCTCTTATATAATTTGTGCCGTCATAAATAAAAGTAACCAATAGTTTTCCTGGATTCTTTTTCATTATGTTTGTTGGCTTTGCCATCCATGGTCCGCCGAACATGTCTTTGTCCTCGTCATCATATATCAAAAAATATAACTTCTTAGGAAAATCATTTTTCATTCCGCCTCTCATAATCTTAAATTAAATCACCACATTTTGTGCATCTAGCAATCCAATGATCTTCTGGCTTTGTAAAATATTTATACGTATGTTCTGTTCGTTCACACACTTTTGGTGCAGCAAATTCTTTAGCTAATTCTGTTATAACTTTGCCTAAAAGATTTTCACCCCAGTTATCAATATTTGCTATTGCATTATTTGCGTCATATCCAATACCCCATATTCTATCGAAAGGTGAAGCTTCAACAAATTGCAAATGTTTTCTTTCTATTAAAAATTGTTTCAATTCAGGATCTTGTTCATACCTTGCTTTTAAACCTTCTTTTACTAACTGGAATTTTACTTTATCCCAAGCAGATTCGTTAAAACCTTTGACTTGTCTTCCAAGATCCTTTTGTTCTCTGGGAACTTTCGTTGCCATTATTTTTACAGCAGTTTCTTTATCGTTAAAGAAAAGTGCTTTTTGGTGCATCATATATTGTTCTCCACAATTATATGTAACACCTTTTGCAATGAATTTAGTTATTGTCCAATTTGCAATCCTGTGTTTCCAAAAGAAAAAATATTTTTCGCTATTCATTATATTTTATATTTAGTGTGTTAAATTCCATATAGCAATGCAATTATTTATATCACATTTCTCAAGTGTACATCCTAAACAAGGATTCTTTTTTCTTTCAATTATTTCAAGTTCTTCTGCTGTTCGCTTACAAAGAAAACTCTTACCGGGTTTTAATTCTGTGAATTCGCCAAGATACATAATATGAATCTTATAGTTTTCGAAAGATTTGAATTTATTTAATGTATGAAATGCATGTGTGTGATTCGTTAATTCGATTGTACATACATTTTCATATTCTTTCAACTTAGTGTTGAAACGGTTACCGAACGTTATTGTTTCGATATACTTTATCGGAATTTGAAAAGTTCCAGATAACATCTGCAACAATTCGATATGTTTTTGTTTCATTTTATATTTCTGTAAGTTTTTGATAAACAATTGGGTTATATGCTGTATTGGGATTTTGAAATTCAAATTCATTTAATGTGCCGTTTTGTAATTCTTCAAATGCGTATAGCCCTACCGCCGCACTTCTAGAAACACCTGCATGACAATGAATCAACAATTTAAAATCGTCTAGATGATTATTTTTTATTTTTTGTACAAAGTCGCGTATTTGGATTGCCATGGAATCATCAAAAACATCATGTCCTTTTTTCTTAAACTGATTTTTTAGTTTTTCGTCTAGTTCTATTCTAAAATCACCAAATCTCATGGTTAGCAAATTTGATTTATTAGAAGTTGCAAAATCAGGTTCCATGTTGTCGCCAATAGGGTCGTTTATTGAAATGATATAGAGTCCTTCCTTTTCCATATCCTCTATATTATTTTCATTCAATTTTGAATTGCGCATTAACGCCAAAAACATTGTTCTGCTTAATACATGTATTCTTTTTTGCATATAAAATCAATTTTATATTATATACACGAAAAGCAAGTAGTTTTCTACTTGCTTGTTTTATTTTTATTTTCTCTGTATATATTTATCAAACCCCATGGTAATGTTATTGGCCAAAATAAAAGGTTTATAACGTACACAAGTATCATTCGCCATAATTCTGTTGCATGTGGATGTCGTGACGATTGTTGTCCCAATGCAAATGCGCCATGTAATATTCCGCATATTGAATAAATAAATGTAAGAAACATAATGTTTATTTTATATATACACGAAAATAAAGTAGTTTAGGAATATATACAATAAACATAACATGGTAACAAAAGAACAAATTAAATCGTTGAGTGGCGTAACAGATGAAACTGCATTAACATCAATTGTAAAAGGACTTAATGATACGTTAACAAAATATGAAATTAATACGCCATTACGTATATGTCATTTTTTATCCCAAGTATTACATGAAAGTGGAAAGTTTCATTTCATAAAAGAAAATTTGAATTATTCAGCAGATGGGTTAAACAAAACTTTTAAAAAATATTTTCCTACATTAGAATCAGCAACTCCGTATGCAAGAAATCAAGAAAAAATTGCAAACAAAGTTTATGCTAGTAGAATGGGTAATGGTGATGAGAAATCTGGAGACGGATTCAAATATAAAGGTCGAGGGTTTTTGCAATTAACGGGAAAGGAAAACTATGCTGCATTAGCTAAAGATACTGGCGTTGATTTTGTTAATCACCCAGAATTATTAGAATCATATGAATATGCATCATTAAGTGCTGGTTGGTTTTGGAATAAAAACAAACTTAATTCTATTGCTGACAAAGATGATGTCTTAACATTAACAAAAAGAATTAATGGCGGAACTATTGGTTTAGAAGATAGAAAAGCATTACTGATATTATGTAAAAAGGCTATTAAATAATTAATAGCCTTTCTTTTATCTTAAATACTCATCTTCATCTAATGAAGGATTTGATTCTTTCGGATTATACGCATCTTCCAATGCAAATACTATTCTTTGCATGTCAGCATCATAGAAACCTGCGCATGATATACTTCCGCATTCAACAATTTTCCATCCGCTAGATGTTAAACATACGTCAATAACAAATGATTTCGATAATTGAAATATGTCAATCATGCGCTGTGCAAATTCTAATGCGTCAGTGTCAACAATGTTATCATAATATTTGAAACTGCCTCTACGATATGTACTCTGTGTAACTATCTTTCCGTCAACAACCCAAACTCGAACTTCTTGTGTTATAACTTTCGTGTTTGCAATTTGAATTAATGTATCAGGTGTTGCTGATGTAACGTAACCTTTACTAAATATTACTTTCTTTTTAGCTTCCCATTCCTCTTTATTGAATACCGAACCTGTAAAGATTTTACTGTCCAAACAAGGGCGTATAAAATGTTCGGGAGATTCCCAAACAAAATCATCACCAAGTTTACAAATTCGTGAATCATAATTCAATAAGTTTTCTTTATAATATTTTGAATAAACCTCATAGTTATGATTTT
>JALOBO010000015.1 GCA_023228225.1 Clostridia bacterium | reverse complement strand
CGGCACCAGTATTAAACCATTCACTATTAAGTGAGTGGTTTTTCATATTTTTTCACACCCTTACAAGTCCCTAGATAAAGCATTTTATAGGTATTTATTAATGTTTACATATTCTAATATATTTGAAAAATTTAAGTTAATTTTTTAATGGATTTTGTTATAAATTTGTTTAAATTTTATACTCAAATTTGTCATTTTCTAACGGATTTCTAACGGAACAATTTTATATTATATAGTATTATGTCTTTTTGTATGATGTTTTATTGTGTTACTTGATTTGTATTTCAATTTGTTTTTACATATTAATCCTTCTTGTTTAGTATCTACGACTTTGTGATTAATTTTAATCATTTTATTTTCATAGTCTATAGCACTCCATTTTAGCCCTAAAACCTCACTTCGCCTTAATCCGTAATAAGCAGCAATATGTATTATTAACTCTAAGGGATCGCCTATAATGACTCCAAACAGCTCTTTCAATTCCTTCTTATTGTAAAACTCTGCTTTGTATTGTTCTTTTTGAGGTCTATCAATTTTATCACATGGATTGGAAGTAATTAAATCCGTTTTGACTGCGTTTTGAAGTGCTTTTCTTAAAATAACATGATGGTGTAAAACCGTGTTGTTGCTTATACCTCTCTTTTTTATGTGAGCATAATATTCTTGAATGTAATATGGATTTAGTCCTGTTAAATAAATATTTTTTGCTTTAAAATATTCTACCATTTCATTAACATTATGCTGATAACCTTCATATGTGATTTCTTCTATTTGTCCTTTCAAATTTAAAAACCAATTTAGTAAATAATCCGAAAATAAAAGTTTGCTTTTAGTGTTAGTATTTAAGTTTTTTTCAATCTCTAATCTTTCATATTCTCGCAAAATTTCATTTAACTTTTCTTCAGCCTTTCGTTTATTACCTTTGTCAGTTAATCCTGTACTAACCCATTTATGCTTATCTTTATTGAAGTTCATCTTTATAATATATCACCGCATAATATTTACCGTCTTTAATTTGCAAACTACCTTTCATCTTGCACCTCGGGAATAATAAATTCAATTACTCTTATCTTAGGTATTAAAATTCTGTTGTTAATTTTAAAATGTTTGATTTTCCCTTCATTAATCAATTTATAGGCAAGATTTCTTCCTATGCCTAACATTTTTGAAGTTCTTTAACTGTTACAACATCTTTATATGTTGTAAATATGTTTTCTATATTAAATTGTAAATTGTTCAATACTCATACCTCGTTTTTACTATTTATGGGGAAATATCAAAAATATTAGTCCTTCACCCCTGTAAATTTTTTAAATTTACTACAAAAATAAAGTAGGTGTCCGACTTGTATTAAAGCCAGAGCGTGTTTCACTTGGCGTTTCACCAGCACTTGCAGGTGCTTCATCTAAAAGCCTTATTTTATAAGGGTTTTAAGGGTGCAAAAACGACAAGTGAAGCAACTCTTTTCCTGCTTATAAAAATAGACTAGTATTATACCTTGATTATCTTTACTTTCAACCCTGAAACACATTTTATTTTCACCTATTACTCGTTCACCTCCTATTAATAATACTTGTTTAGAAAAGTCGTTTTTTCTAAACCACAATTAGCATTATTTCATCATCACAACATAATTGATGATACTGCGGGGAAAAGTTTTTTATGTTTTTATAAATTATATATTAGTAAAAATATTTACCCTCTACTATATTAGCCCCCTGAAATTCAAAAAGTGTGGTATAAAAATCAAAAATATTATTATTTTTTTGAAAATTACCATCTATATAAGTACTAAAAGTCAACTACCCAAACATAAAAACAATATCCAAACAACGCTTTGAGACTAAAATTTAACTGTAAAATTAAAATAATTTTAGTTAAAACACTCTAAACTTTATAATATAAAAATGCCTGAACTCAATGAATTTAGACGCTTTTCCTGTATTAAAATAATTTATATAAAACCTTTCGCAAAAACTTTTAACAATTTTAAAAAATCCACCTATTTCGTCAACTACCTAATACACAAAAAAGAGATATATGCAGTAAAAGTATTTTACCCTCTAAAATTCAAAAAAGGTGTAGTAATCTATTTTGTTGAAAGATGTAGTGTAAGTACCAATCATTCTTTCGTGGCTAGTAAATTTCAAATAGGTACTATTTCTGTAGTGTAATTAAGAGCGTTCGGAGCACTATTAATTACTAAAGGTTCACACAAGTTAAATGTGAATAGATTTATATACTTTAAAAATTTGAGTATTGCATTTATAATTGATTTATGATACTCTATAAATAGAATTAAAAATATATTATTTGAGGTGCTATATGATTATAACTGTTGATGGTTATGATGGAACTGGAAAGACCACACTTGCAAAAAGCCTTGCAAAAAAATATGGATTTATATATTTAGATAAACCCATAATAAAAATGATGCAGTGCCAAAAAGAGTGTTCATTTGAAGAAGCGGTCCTATTGGTTAAAGAAGCGGAAGCTAAACTTCGTATAAATCCTTCAAAAAGGCAAATTACAAAATTTTATTGCGACGCATTGCTTTGGTTAAAACAGTTTGGAGAGAAGCATAACATAATTTTAGATAGAGGCTTTTTAACTATGTATGCAGTAGTTGGTGATAATGAAACAGAGGACTTGTTTGACCAATATATAAAAGCAGGTGCATTCTTTGATGCAAGTATTTATCTAACTGCTAAAGATGAAGAAAGAGTTAATCGTATATATGGAAAAAACCCAAATGATCCTGATTTAAAACATCCAGTAAAATGGCATGACAACAATTTAGAATCTTATGCAACCAGCAGAAACTTAAATTATTATAAAATAAACACAGATAACAAAACACCCGAGCAAGTGTTTGATCAAGCCGTTAAAATTGTTAACAAAGAATTAGAACAAAAAAGAGATAATGAACTATCAATATAATATATTTCAAATATTTAATTTATAAGTGGTCTTTATTTGCAAGCATTTTTGCAACTATGTTGACTGCTTTTTCTGCTTGCCCTTTAAAATAAACTGTAGTTATATTTTTAGTAAAATCCTTAATTAATTTTAACCTTTGTATAGCAATTTTGTCAGTGTCTAATGACATAACCGGATATGTATTATCAAAAAAAATTCTTGAAGTTCCGCGAATTTTCCTAGATGATTCTTCATAAAGGTGCCATAAAAACTTTTCAGGCTTCCAGATATCAATAGTATAATCAACTTGATCACAAATTATTGCTTGAACAAATAACCCAATTTCATATGGAATATCCTCGGATAAATTTGCTGGTTCAAAATATTGTTTTTCACCAAGTTTATTTTTCCAGTACTGGTTAGATATGTACTGATTTTTAATGCGTCCCACAGCTTTACTATTTCGTAAGTCTATAAGCAATTTTTCATCTGAGTAAAAATAATTTTCCTTTTCCGATAGTTTTAAAGCTAAAGTTGTTTTACCCATACCAGTTGCAGGTCCCCAGCATGCAATTAGTTTGTTATCAATGATTGCTCCAGCACCATGAATGCAAATTATTCCATTCCCTTGTCGTGCGCGCTCAAAAACATATTCAATTAAAGAAATTATGTCCTTTGTATTAATCTGATTGCAACTAAAATATATGTGAGGATATTTAATATTAATTTTGTTTGTATTATTTGTTTCTATTGTAATTACTGCATCAACATTATTATCAACTTCCTCATCATTCAATAATGATACTGATGGTATATATGAATAAAAAAATTCATCATTAACAATTGCCGAAAAAATATCTTTTTCCACAATTAATTTAACTATTGCTGTAGCTGATTTAATGTATGCTTCGTATTTCATCTAACCTCTTTATAAAACTCAATTAATTGTTGTGCTTTAGTTGACCAAATGTATTCACTTTTTACAGTATTAAAAGCATTTTCTGTGATTTTATTGACAAGTTCAATATTCGTTAAAAGTTTATATATTTTATTACTTAAATCTACTGCATTTTCTGGTTCTACCAATAATGCGTTTTTATTGTCTTTCGCAAATTCCTCCATACTCGTGCCTCTTGTTGTGATTGCTGGAGTTCCACAACTCGCTGCTTCAAGCAGTGTTGACATAATGCCTTCTTTATCGTATGAGGGTAAAACGGCTATTTTAGACCTTTGATATGCTTTTATTAAGTCGTTTTGAGAAACAAAGCCACAAAATTCAACCTGTTTATCAACACTTAATTCTTTTGATAATTTTTTCAAGTCATCTTTGTAAGGACCATCACCCACAATTGAAATATTAGGGGTTAAATTATTCTTATCTTTCAAAATTTTCAAGGCTTGTAAAATATATTGGACACCTTTTATAGGGATTAATCTTCCAACAAACAATAGATCAATGTCTCGTTTTAAGTTTGGACTCGGAAAGAAAACACTATCATCAATTGCATTAGTGCTAATCTTTATTTTTGGATATGCACCAAAATTTATCCATTTATTTGCTACTTTATTAGAAACTGCAATTAAATTTTTTTCTTTTTCTAATATAAGTTTACAAATATAGTTTATTTCTAAAGGAGTTCCGTGTAAATGCAAAACATGTTTTTGACCAAATGGAACAGCCAAAGCATCAACAACACTATGGACAGCAACAATATCAAATTTATGATTACTGATATATTGATATGCTAATCTTGCAACCCATAAACATTCTCTATCCCATCTTAACCAATTTATTCCAGCAGGTTCATCATAAATATCTTTAAAATTTTCATCAAGATCCAAATAATTAATCTTAACATTCTTATTGCTATTTATGAAGTCAACAAAATAATTACTGGGTATCAAAAAAGTTGCCCGAGTTGTCAGGATAGTAACATCGTGGCCAAGTTTTGCAAAAAATTTAGCACTTTGAAGTGGATAAATTTCTCCCCCACCTGTAAAATACGAAACTCGTGGTTGATAAATTAATATTTTCATAAAAAACTCTATATGTTCCAAACATTTTTTGCTGATTCTATTTGTTGACTAAATGCAACACCTTTTGACCATGGAATATAATTATGTAGATCATTTAAATCAACAAACAATCTTTCGCTTGTTTCCCATTCCTTTTTAAAAGGCAAAACATCTAATGCTTTGGCTGTGTAGCGTAATTGGTAATAAGTTTCATCATTCTCCACAACTTCTAATGCGCCAAGATATTTAATATTCTTTATTGTAGTGCATGACTCTTCCAAAATTTCACGCTCTAGTGTTTCCACAGGTGCTTCATTAGGTTCTGGATGTCCGCCTGGTATTGTCCAAGAATTTTTATTTTTAACAATTAAAAGTTGATTTTGGTCGTTAAAAATATAGCCACTAACCTGTGTGTATCTTTCATTATTTAGCTTTAATCCTTCGCTCCACCATAATTTACATGTTTTAGAAATTTGTTCATAATTTTTCATAATTTTCTCCTTTTTTTAGTTTTTTTAATATTTCTTCCACTCCTTTTCCAAAAGCGGGGAAAAACTCATCACAATAACTATTAAATTTTTTATTTGAACTCACGCTATAAACTTTTAGTAATGTATTGTGTGAATGATTTGAAACATCTTCAAAATCGGTAACCAAAACTACATTTTTATTTTTAAAATAATTTTCAGTAGTAAATATTTTATTAACATATTTTGGATACACATTGACTTTTAATCTATTGTTTTGATCTCTAGCAATATTCATACAATTTAATTCCGGGACATCTTTTAAAATATCGACTATTGATTCAATATCTGTGTATAAAGATTTGGGAAAGCGTATTGTTGAAGACATTTTTCTATTTTTATTTATCACTATAGTTTCATTGTCTTTAGAATTAACATCTGATATTTTAACTGTAATTTTTAAATTATTCTTTAGTTCATATTCAAAAATATATTTTTTTAGAAATTTATTTATATTAAAATCTTGTTTTTTATAGGTAAATAGTAGTTTATAGCCAAAAACATTTTTTTGATAAATACATGCACCGCACTCTGTAACAATTGGACCATTTAATCCATAATCCTTGAAAATCTTTTTCACACTATGATCAAGTGGCCTACAAGTACATATTCCTATTGTAAAATCATTCTTTCCCATTTGGCTAATTATTTTTTTTATGCTATCATAATTTTCTGGATATTTTTCTTGATTAATTAATGTACCATCAATATCAAATAAGATAAGCACTTCAATTATCCCTCCCACTTTTCATCTAGCATACGATTATAGAGTTCAAAATTCTTCGCAGCTTCTTTTGCTTTTTGCTCCATACTTCCACTACGAGGTGGATGATTAATATGGAAAACACATGAAGATAGAATAGGAATAACAAAACAGCCATTTGAAATTAGAGAAGAAGCAAAATAGGAATCTTCCATTCCCCAACCAGTAAATCGAGTTGAAAATAATGGATACTTTGTTATTAGTTCTCGATTGATAGCCATGTTATGACCAGTGACAACGGTAGATAAATCGTATATCCCAATTTTTGAACCAAAACTAAGTTCCTTAAAATAATCTGTATCATCTAAAACTGAGATTTTTTCATCTTTAAAAGCTTTATCCCAGCCAATATGATACTCCTTACTTTTAGTGATAACTCTACTATCATCAAAATTTAAACAACCTTCAATTCCTTTCAGTAAATTTGCTTCAATGGTTAATTCAGAATTAGTATCAATATTCTTTCTCATTGCTACAAATATTGCATTAGGTACAATTTGCAATCTCATATCAATATCATAAATATAGTTCTTACTTAAAATAATATCAGAATCCATAAACAGCAATAAACTGTGTTTGGCAATAGAAAGACCTGCATTTCTTGCATTAGAGATTCCCATATTTTTGTCAAAGGAAATTACATTGATTTCATACTCTAATTTGTTTCTTATTGAATTTATATCTTCTAAAACATTTCTATTAGATCCATCATCAACAACTACAACCTGTATTTTTGATTTATCTTCTTTAGAAAGGCTTTGTCCCTGTATTGAAAGTAGAGTAGGTATACTATTTTGATTAAACGCCGGAATAATTATACTAATGCTTTCAAACTTATTAGTATATGTAAGGGTAGACTTAAACGATAGCAAGTCATTCTTTGATATTAATTTATAGTAGGGTTCAATGTGAGAATAATCATTTGATAAATTAGAAAGCCTCAACCTAATTGAAGAGCTAGATGAACGAATATCTAAACCTGTTTTAACCGAATATTTTTTAATTTTCGAATTAAGATTGCCTATCTCATCAAAAAGGGGTTCCGTTTTAATGGTGCATACTGTTGTATGATCGTTGATGTTATCATAAACTTTTAAATTAAATTTTTGTTTTATTTGTTCAAGAAGGTTGTCATTATCCACAGATAAGATATTGCCATGAAATGTGTTAAATAATAAATTAATATATGGGAATTTTAAGAGTACAATATCATTAATAATATACCCTTTTGAATTTTGTGATTGAATATGTTCGAAAAAATGCTTTAAATTTTTATTTTTAATAACCACTTGTTTAGATTGAGCAGAACCCTTGAAAAAGACTCTGTTATCCAAAACTTCAATCTGTACACTGTCATCCCCAGAATATATATTTAATCGTTTATGAATGCTTGGCAAGCCTATTTCTTTTATTAAATAGTCCACCATTTCATTTAAAATATCCTCACTCTCTAAAATCAAATATTTCATATATTATATATAATATATGATATGTACTGTATTGTCAAGTAATTAGTGTGCAAACCTTCTTTACCGAGAGCTAACAAATTATATTTTTATTTTATTTCCAAAAACATAGAGCCAAATGTATAATCATTTTTAAATTTTACTTTAAAAAATTCAATTGGTTTAAAGTTTCCTTTTCTAATTGATCTTATTTTATACTTAATAAAAAACTTTTTATGAAAAAAACCATGAACTAAATAGTTTTTTTCGTTATCGTAAAATACTTCGTTACCCATAATCTTTAATTGCTGGGAACATCCAAATTGTTCTTTTACATCAGTTGGATTGTTTATATTAACAAACCTTGAAGGATTCCTATAATCAAATGTTAGCGCAATTTTTCCATCTTGTTTTAATATTTTGTGTAGATTTCTAATTATTCTTTTTCGCTTCTCAAGTTCTATATGTTCAAATACACAAATTGAAGTAATAACATTAAATTTGTCATTACAACTATTAACGAAATCTTCCGCATCACAGTTTATCGCTTTATAGTTTAAATTTAATTTTTTTGCTACTCGGTTAGCTTCTTCAACCAAAACTGGATTTTTATCAATAGTAATTACATTCACACCTTTAGATTCTAAATAGAAAGAAAATAAAGAACAAGCGCCTCCAATGTCTAATACAGTATCTCCTTTTTTAAATTCTATAGTATTTATTACCGTATAAATTTCCCAAATTAAAAACGAAGGATATTTTATGTCATATATTTTTGGTAAAATATTTTTATAAGCATAACCCCTATTTAACTTTTCCAGCTTGTCATAAAATTTGATTTTTTCAAAATTTCCATACCATGAGCTAATATTACAATTATTTTTTGAAAATTCATCTTCAAGATTCATTATTTCTTGTAGTAAACTATTTAATTTATCTTTGTCAAAATTTTCAAGATCCATTGATTTATTTATAATTTCATTCATTTTAAACATCCTTTTTTCAATATGACTAAAAGCACTTTTTTTAACAAAAAAACGACATTTGTAAGAGTCTCTAATAAACTTTATGTTCAAAAACTTCAATTCGAATGTCATTATCTCATAATAATATTTGTTTATTAAAGTATTAAACATAATTGTTTTTTTAAAAAATATATCATATTGTTTAGTTTATTTTATAACCATATGATATAATATATAGAATTTATTGTCAATTAAAAAATAGATTCGCATAAGTTTGGTGATAGCTATTATTAAGGCTTATATAAACGCTACTCATAATACAGAATTAATTCTAATTGAAAAAAATATAAGCGTGTTGAAATATAAAATTCTTATTTTTATCAATTAATTATAATATGCAATTATAGGAGTATTTCTTATTAATTTAATACAAATATAGAATTTGCATGCTACAATAATATGATAAAGTTAAAATTTAAGGCAGCTAAAAGTAAAGTTTATAATAATTTTGGAAGAACATTCAGACTTGCTTTAGTATAATTAAAATAACGGAGGAAAAATGATCATAAGGAGCAGAGCACCTCTTCGGATTGGGTTTGCCGGCGGTGGAACAGACTTGCCGTCGTACAGTAATCAATTTGGCGGAACAGTATTTAATGCAACAATAGGAATGTATGCCTATTGTACAATTATTCCAACTGACGATAATAGAATTAAGATTTATGCCTATGACAACGAAAATGATTTAGATACAGAAAGTGTACCTTACCTAAGAATAGATAATGATTATACACTTATCTTGCACAAAGGTATTTATAATAGAATTGTAAAAGACTATAATAATGGTAAGCCTTTGTCTTTTGTTATGAGTACTAGTAATGATGCTCCAATAGGTTCGGGACTTGGGACTTCATCAACTATGGTTGTCGCTATTTTGGAATGTTATAATAGATGGTTAGGGCTTGGGTTAAACGACTACCAAAAAGCCAAGCTTGCATATGAAATTGAAAGAGAAGATTTACAATTAGCAGGTGGAAAACAAGATCACTATGCTGCAGTGTTTGGCGGGTTTAATCTTATGGAGTTTAAAACCGACGGCTCTGTTATTGTTAATTCTCTAAGGTTAGACAAAAGCAGAGTTAATGAACTTGAGTGCTCAATTTTATTATACTATTGTGGAACAAGTAGAAAATCTGCAGATATTCAAAAAAAACTAGCAAACAATATAATTAAAGATCAAGTAACCAATACTTCAGATAAAACATTAATCACAATAAATGCAATGAAAAACCTGAAACAATTTGCGTATGATATGAAAGATTATGTGCTTGTTGGTGATTTTGAAGGATTTTCAAATTGCCTAAAAGAAGGTTGGGAAAATAAGAAAAAAACTTCTAGCATAGTGTCAAATAATGAATTAGAGGAAATAATAAATTATGCTTTGGAGAATGGTGCGGAATCTGTAAAGGTTTCTGGTGCTGGTGGTGGTGGCTTTTTGATTCTCTATTGTAAACCTATTAATAGACAAAAATTAATTTATGCTATGGAAAAATTATCGGGTAAAATTTATACTGCTAAATTTTCTAAAACTGGTGTAGAAAGCTGGGTTATTAATTAAAGGAGACTTATGAAAGCATTAATAATGGCTGGCGGAAAAGGCACAAGGTTAATAGAAATAACCAAAAACTTACTGCCAAAACCAATGGTTCAACTGAATAAAAAAACATTGCTAGAGTATGCAATAGAAAATTTAATGGATTATGGTATTGATGAAATCTTTATTTCAATTGGGTATATGCATGAGATAATAGAAAACTATTTTAAAAATAAAGATTATGGAATAAAGATAACATTTATAGTTGAAAATGAAACTCTTGGTTCAGGTGGAGCACTTTATTATTTAAAGAATAAAATTGATGGTAATTTTATTGTCTGTATGGGTGATGCCCTTTTTAACATAAACATTGATAAAATGCTAAAATTTCACGAATCGAATAATTCCTTAGCAACTATGTTAACTCATCCCAATTCTCATCCCTATGATAGTGATTTGATTATTAGTAATAATAACTACAAAGTTTTAAGAATAGATAATAAAAATAACTCACGCACATTTTATTATAAAAACAATGTTAATGCTGGATTTTTTATAATCAATTCAAAAGCACTTAATTACTTTGACAAATTAAAAAAGGTTTCAATGGAAGGCGATTTTATAAACAGTCTTTTATATAATGGAGAAAATGTGTTTGCATATAAATCCACAGAATACATTAAAGACTTAGGCACTCCAGAAAGATATTATCAAGCGCTTGACGACATTAAGTACAATTTGCCTAAAAAAAGGAATTTGAAAAATAAACAAAAAGCAATTTTTTTAGATAGAGATGGCACATTAAATGTATATAAAGGGTTCTTGAAAGATAAGAAAGATTTAGAATTAATTGATGGCGTTATTGATGCCATAAGGCTTATAAATCAAAGCGAGTATTTGGCGATTATTGTCTCCAATCAACCTGTTATTGCTAGAGGTGAATGCACTTTTGAAGAGCAGGAAGAAATTTTTAGTAAACTAGAAACGTTATTGGGTGAAAGTGGTGTGTACATAGACGGATTCTATTATTGTCCCCATCACCCGCATAACGGTTATGACAGAGAAGTAAAGGTTCTTAAATGTGATTGTGAATGTAGAAAACCTAAAATTGGAATGCTAATGAAAGCAGTTGAAGATTTTAATTTAGATCTTGACAAATGTGTAATTATTGGAGATACTGATGTTGATATTAAAACCGGTAAAAATGCAAATATACAGACATTTAGGGTGTTATCTGGAAAATGTGAAGAATCAAAAGAAAAAGAGGATTACAAATTTAACAATCTCTATGATGCAATTAAATTTATTTTAGAAAGGGGGACTTATGAAAACTACAACAAGTGAAATAATTGAAAAATTTATTGAAAGAATACCGCAATTAGATTATTTAAAAGAGAAGATTATTAACGTAGTTAATGAAATATGTTTACTAAAAACAAATTCTAATAAAATAATGCTTTGTGGGAATGGTGGAAGTGCTGCCGATTGTGAACATATGGCGGGAGAATTGAACAAAAGTTTTATGTTAAAAAGACGTATTACTGATGATCTTTTTCAAAAACTATTAAGATTGTTTCCAAATGATTCAGAAAAATTTGTCAATAATTTACAACAATCTATCCCTTGCATTCCTTTTACCTCCTTCATTTCAACGAATACTGCATATATTAATGACTGTGACCCTGATTTGTTGTTTGCCCAACTTTTGTACTCACTTGGACAAAAGAACGATATTTTAATATGCTTTACCACATCGGGAAATAGCAAAAATGTCCTTTATTCTGCAAAACTTGCAAAGGTTCTTGGAATTAAAATCATTTCGTTTACAGGAGAAAATGGAGGGAAAATTAAAACACTTTCTGATATTAATTTAAATGTTCCATCTGAATGTGTATATCTTATTCAAGAATTGCATATACCTTTATACCATTTAATTTGTTTGGCAGTTGAAAATGAATTGTTTAGCTAATAAAAACACCACTTTACTGGTGTATTGTGAACGCTGTGTGGTTAATTTCATTTATTAGTGTTTTTACTTCTGTTTCCAAACTTCTTAAAATCCCTCGAGGGCAACTTCATGCCGGTTCGAGTCCGGCCCTCGCCATGTAAAATTAATTGACAACTAATTTTACACACTTTTATAACTAATTTAATAATAAACTTTGTTTATTTCTTATTAAACACGCTCACAATGCCCGTATAAACAGGATAAGATGCTTGGACTAATACAATTACAAATAATGTGTTTTGAAGACTTAACGAAACATATTCAAAGAATGTAGATGGTACAAATATTAGTAGCATTGCACTTAATAATAACATCGCACAATACAAAATGCTTCTAAACAAATCAAATGGTTTACATAATTTTAATAAAATTAATAATCCAGTAAAAGTAACCGAAAGTGATGCCATAGTTTCAAACTGCCCGCCTACTCCAATAAACAAGTCAAACACATAGCACGCAACTACATTAAGTGTCAAAATTAACGCACCAGGAAATGATTTAACTAGTAAATTAGACAAGAACTTTCCTTTAATTCTTTCGGTGTTAGCCTGCATAGCAAGGAAGAATGAAGGAATACCTATAACAATAGATTCTAGCATTAATATTTGATTGGTATTAAACGGGTATTCCTTAGCAAATATTAGGCAAAGCACAGAAATTAAAATTGTAAATATTGTTTTCATTAAAAACAGCGAACTGCTTTTTTGTATATTGTTAACTACTCGCCTTCCTTCTGCTACTACGCTTGGCATACTAGCAAAACTGCTGTCAAGTAATACTAAATTGCTTATATTTCGTGTTGCCTCGCTACCGCTTGCCATTGCAATAGAACAATCTGCCTCTTTAAGGGCCAAAATATCATTTACACCATCGCCAGTCATAGCAACTTTATGTCCTTTGCTTTTTAGTGCTTTTATTAAAATATATTTTTGTTCGGGCGAAACTCTTCCAAACACTGTATATTTATCTGCCGCTGCAATAACTTCTTGTTCATTTAGCCCGTATAAACTTATAAAATGTTCGGCTCCGGCAACGCCTACGCGTTTGCTTACTTCACTAACGGTTATAGGATTATCACCTGAAATTATTTTAATTTTTACATCATTATTTCTAAACCATTTTATAGTTTCGGTTGCATCTTCTCTAATGTGGTCTTCAATTACAATTATTGCAATAGGCTTGCGTTTTGTTGGTAAAGCATCTGCCGAAATTGTACCTTCACATTTAACAAGTAAAAGTGTTCTAAACCCCTTAGAAGTATACTGTTTAATTAATTGTTCAAGTGAGCCATCTTTTGCTTTATAAACAAACTCCGGAGCACCAAAAGCATATGTTTGCCCATTGCTAAATGTTACAGCGCTTAATTTACGACTACTGCTAAATGGCAAGACTGTTTTTGCGGTTAATTCGCGACTCACTCCAAAATAATTAAGCATTGCAACCGAAGTTTGATTATTGTCATCTAAGGCGGCTAACATTGAACCCATGATTTCGCCTACTGTATTAGGTAAACTATGTTCCAACTGTAAAACTACATTAACTTTCATTGTCCCATCAGTTATTGTTCCAGTTTTATCTAAACAAAGCATATCGGCACGAGCAAGCATTTCTATGCTGTATAAATCCTGAACGAGCGTACGCTTTTTTGCAAGTTTTACAACACCAACAGCAAGAGTTAAACTTGTTAACAAAAACATTCCAGCTGGAATCATACCAATTACCGAACCAGCAGTTTTTTTGACTGTTTCGGGCAAATTTTCTAATACAGAATAATTATTGTTGAACATTAATATTGCAAGTGGAATAATTATAACCGCAATCAATTTTATTACTAATCTTAAACTGCCAAGAAGTTCACTTTTGGGCTTTTTATATTGTTTTGCTTGCGCGGCAAGAATTGAAGAATAGTTAAAATCGCCAACTTTGTCAACTTGGGCAACGCATTTTCCACTAACTACAAAACTTCCACTTAGTAATGTATCGCCTTTCTTTTTCTTTATAGCAACGCTTTCACCCGTAAGTAGACTTTCGTTAACTTCTAGTTCGCCTTCAAGTATTATACTATCGGCGCAAATCTGTTTACCAGAAACATAACTAACAACATCATCTAGCACAATCTCTTTAATAGGAAGTGTAACAAATTTGCCATTTCTTAGCACTTCGGCGGTAGGTGCGGTTATTAGTGAAATTTTCTCTATTGTAACTTTTGCTTTAATTTCTTGAATAATTCCTATTGCCATATTAGCGATAATGGTAATCATAAATACTAAATTAGTAAATGCCCCTACCCCAATCAAAGCAGCAGAAACCAAAAAGCATAACAAATTGAAAAAAGTAAAAATATTACTAAAAAATATATTGCGGTATGTCTTTATATTTTTATTTTCAATAGTATTAACATAACCGCTAATTTTTCGCTCTTCAACTTGTTCATTTGTTAAACCAAGTTTTGCAGTAACACTATATCTAACTGCATCTTCAATTCTTAAATTTTTAGGTTTTTTATACTTTACTACAATAGGCTTACCGTTTTTATCGGTTAGTTTTTTATCTTTATTTTCTGTGGTTATAGTTGTTTCATTACTAACGTTAGTAATTTCTGCGGGTAAAACCTCATTAACTATATTATTTTTTTCACTGCGTGATTTTTTAATTAAGGTCGTACTTTCACTAGATAAGGTATTGATAATTTCAGTTTTATTTTGTGCAGATACATTTTTAGCCATTTTTTATATATTCCTTTGATTTATTTAATATTTTAATTATTATAGTGTCTTATTGTAACATAAAAAATAAATTTTCTCAATCAAACAATTAGATTTAAATAAAAATACCGCTAAATTTTAAGCGGTATTAATGATTTATAATAGGTTTTCTTATTGCCCGTTTCGCTCCTTATTATATTCATAAGAATTATGACCATTAGTTCTTACAGTATATTTATACCTATAATTACAATAAACCTCATCATATTCTGCTTCAATCTCAATATTTCCAATTTCATTATCGGCACCATTATTAATAGAATACGAAATTTTAATGCAAGATTTCTCGTTTACTGTTTCGCTCTTAATAGTATAGTCATATGTTGAACCTTCTGAATTTTGTATTTTTAATTTTGTAATTAATTTATTATTTTCAGTGTGTAACGAGATTTCACTAGATGTATAAAGTTCAGATGCAACATAAACTTTGTAAGCAAATTTTTGTTCTTCATTTTCTACTTTATAAGTTACAGTAACATAATTATCTATATCAAGTGGCGAACTATATATTGTAAAGGTAATTTTTTGCTCTTCTAATATATTTTCTTGTTTGCCGTTAAAAGGATACTCTATATCATTTAAAATAGCAATTCCGCTTAATTCAAGTACTTCTTCATTGATAATATTATAATAAATTGTGTACAATTTTTCCGCATTAATCATATCATTAGCCGAAAATACAATTTTATAACTATATTCTAGCCTATCTGATATTAAGTTTTCATAATTAATTGTGCTTTTATCGCCCATAAAATCTTCTAAAACATTTATATGGCTATTTAAATCATCTAAACCAGCATCTATAAGTATATTGTCATCATTATTATTGCCATTTCCACTTCCTTTCCCACTTAAATTCAACTCGTATAAATCCATATTTATATCTAACATTTTAGCAGCGGAAAGTGTAGAAAAAGTATAAACTTGTTCACTTGTTTCAAATCCTACTTCTAAATTGGTAGTACTCGGTTTAACCAAAGTGTAAATTAATAAACTTGCACTAATTACTAGTAGTATAGCAAGCGAAAATTTGAAAATAAGTGGCAAACTAAATTTTAATTTTATAGGTTTTTTAACTATTGCTTTTTCTTTATTTTCAATAATATTAATATTATTTAAGTCAATACGACTAGAAATGTCGGGGGTATTATCAATAATGTAATCTTTGCATAAATTTTTAAATTTATTCTTATTCATTAATGCTTACCTCCTTCAAATTTTTAACACGTTTAATTGCCCTATTATAGTTTGTAAGAACTGTACCTAGTGGCATATTAAGAACGCTTGCAATATCTTTAAATTTCATACCTTCTGTTAAATGTAATAGCAAGATTTGTCGTTCGCTAACACTAAATTTTTCTAATATCTGTTTTGCAAAAAGTTTATTATCATTATTGTCCTCGGTTGCCGGCAATAGATATTCTTGTTCTTCGGTATCTATTACAACATAATGTTGTCGTTTTCTATAATAATCAATAGCACAATTTTTTGCTATTGTAAGTAACCAATTTTTAAAATTTTTATTTTTATCATAATAATTAATATAAGAAAGCATTTTTATATATGTATCTTGCATAACATCTTCTGCTAAACTTTTATCTTTGACAACCGCAATAATTATCGCAAAGACAGATTGTTTTGTTTCTTGATACACATATTGAAATGCTTCCCTGTTTTTTTGAACTAATAATTCTATATAACAGCCAAAGTCAATTTTCAAAAATGATTCTCCTTTTGTATGTGGCTATTATACCATAAATTTTGTAATGTAAAAACTATTTATTCTGATATATATTAATCATTATTGTGTTCTTCATTTTGTTCTTGATTTCTATGCTGATGGCGTTCTTGATTCATTGTTAATTCGCCTTCTTTATTTTCAGCCTTAACATAATATTCATAAGTATTTTCGCCAGTTTCTTCATTGATAATTACTTTAACTTTAATGTTACCTTTTTCTATAAGACTAGTTTCATCGGCAACCTTATATTTAATTTTAATTATTGTTTCGCCATCTTCTATTTCTTTTTTAAATGTGTATTCGCCTTTGTTTCCGCCTTCAATAAACTGTAATCTAATTTTTACACCATCTTCTTCTTGTTCAAGTTTAATTTGAGTTTTAGTTTGGATAGTGCCATTAGCAACTACTTCATATATAAATTTTTTTTCCAAACTATCAATTTCGTATTTAACTTTTACATAATTGTCTTTGTCAATTTTACTAAACATAATAATTTCTTGTTCGTCGCCTTCATTTCTAATCAAGCCTTCAAGTGCATATTCATTTTCACCTACAACAATAAGACCGTTTAGCATAACTTCATACTGTGCTTGCACTGTTTCATCAGATATGTCATCTTGATGGACTGCATCAGTTTCGTCAATTTCTGCTGTAACTTCTTCATTATAATATAAAGTATAAACTAAACTATTGCCTAAAATGTCCCTTGTGGTATAGACTAATTTAACAGTATATTCCACTCGGTTGGAAACTTGCGATTCGACTGTTAATGCAGAATCATCGCCTAAATACTGTTCCATAACATTTAAGTACTTGTTAATTTCGTCCATCTGGTCTTCTACGGCAAGATTAAAACCAGAACCCGCCATGCTTAAACTTGGTGCGTATGAGAGCGGTAAAGTGGTGTTTGTTAATAAATCTGCATCAAGCAATTCAGCAGATGAAAGTGCCGAAAAAGCATACACTTCTTGTGCGCTATTAAAAGAAATATATCCTGCTATGTCTTCGCCTTCACAGCCTATAAAAGCAAGACTGCTTGCAAGCATTACACCTGCTAATAGTATTTTTGGTAATTTTTTCATAATTAAAAACCTCCTTCGTTTTATAATATAGATACGAAGGAGATTTATTTTTTATTTCATCTTTTAAATTAAATGTCTATACGAACAAGATTTAGTGCTTGACCGTTAGACAAGCGGAAGACATTAATTAAATCCAATTACAACGCCCATTCTGCAAGATGCATTGTCTGCGTTTGCGTAAACATACATATAGTCGCCAGCAAAGAATGATTGAATTGCCTCAATATCAGTCTGTGTTAATGCTGATAATATTGCTAGGTGATCAGCAGCATTTATTGAAGCAAATTTTATAAAATCAGTCCCGTTAAATATATAAAAGTAAGTACCATCAGTAAATACAATTCCACCATTTGAACTTTGGAAAATAGGAACAGCGGCTTCATATGCAGAAGAATCGTAAAGTGCTGTCAACATTGTTGCTAATTCTTGATTTCTTGCTACATAAGATTCGCCTTCTTTATCTAATGCAGTAGTATTTTTATCAATAATACTGTCTGCAATATTAATAGATATTGCTCCTTTTACATCATAGGTATCTCCTAAATCATCTGACATAACTACACCAATAAGATTGATATAACCATTATCACCTATTATAGTTAATAATTGAGTTGAATCAAATACAAGACTTAAATTAGCCTCACATACTCCTGCTATTTGATTTAAACCCGATAAAACTGCTTTAAGATCAGTAGCGATATTGCTTGCACCGTTCAATTTAAACCAATTTTCACGTCCTGTTACTGGATTTTCTAGTACAGTATTTGAAGTTATAAGTGTAGAATAATTTCTATCTTCATCATTACCATAATCTGCATTAATAATTAATGGGCCACCTGCGCGTTTATATTCACAGTTTTCCATTGTTACATCTGCACCCCAAAGGTAAAACATACAACTAAACGAGTCATAACCTTTGCTATTTAAAAGTGTTACTTCGTTAATTACTTCATAGTTTGTAACTTCTACACTTTCATCTGTATCCACCCACTGTCCAAACGGGCAAAGAATTGTGCAAACTGCTTTTACAATTGTATTATTCATTGTAAAACTTTTTGAACTTGTTCTAAATAATGTAAATCCACCGGAAGCGGCAAGCGTTTCGGTACGACTTGCATTACCAATAATATTTATATTTTTGACGGTAACAGGACAAATATAAGGAGTATTAGCGGGAATATTATAATCATCACCTGCAAAACCAAATAAGGTTGAGTGACTTATAACACCTTCGCCACCGACACCCATTGTATTTCCTTTAACAATTAAAGGAATTTGTGAGGCATTAAGCGTAAAGTAATTTCCAATAAAGTTGAATTCTGTATCTGAATCGGTAATTAAAGAATAGATTGAGCGCCTATCTTTAAGGCTACCCGCAACTTGTTCGGAGTCTTGCTCTTCTTCGGCAGGGGTATAAATAAAGTCAGCAGGAATATCATTTGCTGTAATCGCAATGTCATTGTGCATAATAATTGCATTGATTGCTTCATAACTTACATTATGATCAGTTTTATAATCTTCCCAAGCATTATTTGTATTATTATCAATTTTGCTTAAATCTTCGGCAGAATATGCATTCCAGCCATCTATAACTTTAAAAGAAAAACTAATTGGGCCATCTGAAAATTCATTAAGTTCTTCAAGCGTTAAATAATATGGCCTAACAGTAATTCTAAACTCTTTACCAATTGCACTTTCAGTAAAATCAAATGTGGACCATTCATCATCAACAGTTACCATTTCGGTAAGTGCAGTGTCAGTTAGTTCTGTCCAAACATCATCTTGTAATATATCAACACTAGAAATGCTTTTATATTTGTTTAGTGTGCTAATTTCGCTGTTTAATACAACTGTAATTTCGGGTAAAAATTTAAAAGCATTATCATCGCCTACAAAATAGCCATCATCTAAAATTAAAAATTCCGTTTCTTTATTATCTATTTTTGTAGCGATATTACTTCTGTATGTTACAATAAAGTTTGGCTTTCCAAAACCTACGAATTGATACGCTTCATCAATATTGTTGTAAACATTAATTGTAACATTAACCGTGTTTTCTTTATATGTAATTGTTAATGTTTTTTCGCCTGATGTTTCGGTAGAAACTTCACCTAATGTTAAATCAGGATAAGCGATTTCTTTTACACTGCCATCTAAATACTCCATAACAAGTACAGTATCAGTAAAATCTAATGTATCTCCAACGACACAAGCAACTGGAACAGTGCCTTGTTTTACATACAGTCTATAAAGACCAACTTTACAAGCCGAAAAAAGAATTGGGGCTAATAAAATTAATATTATTGCAAGTAACGCACTAATTTTCTTATTCATAATATCTCCTTTAATATTTATTATTGTTTTACATTTGTACAAAATTTATTATTATTTTGGTTAAACTGGTTAGTTGTTTTGAACAAAATGAAAAAGACATTTGTATTGTACTATAAGAAAAAATAATTAGCAATTATTTTACATTACATTGCTACAATTCTTATAGTCTCGCGAATGTTTTGACCATCAGTTGAAGTAATGTTTACAACAATAGTACCTTTTCTGTTAAAAACAACAGTACCTACATCAGTAACATACCCACAGGTAGTTGTTTCATCATAAACAAAAATAACATTTCTATATGTGGCATTTTCGGGATAAACTTTCCATTCTAATTGGACAACATTTGTATTCATTTCACCTTCTACAACAGGCGCAAAATATAAACTTAATATTTTTTCATTTGGTCTTACCTCCGCTTCTACATTAATACATTCTATGCGTTCAACATATAGCGTTTCATTATATGAAGCAATTTTCATACCAAAAAAACCAATAAATACAATAGAGGCAACATAAATTATTAAAATCATTATAATAACGGATTTTTTCATATGTTTCTCCTACACTTCTTTATAGTATACTTGCACTTTTGCAAAGAACAGATAAATTCTTGCAATCATAAACGCAAGCGCTATACACATAACTTTAATCCAAGCAACCGTAATTCCTTCGGTAAATAGTAGCAATGAAACAATAAAGAATAAAAATGCTAATAAAAATGCAAACAAGTTTGATTTGTTTTCATTTGGGTTGTTAGAGTGTCCACCTGTGGTTGCATACTGTTCGGTTTGCGGATTCATAATGTCCATTTCGGCGCTCCAAAACAAATGACCAACATAAATAAACAGCATTGCAAAAAAGAATAGTATTATGTCACCTATTGGTAAATTATTTGTAATTTTAAATATTACCATTGTCATAACAAGAGATAAAGTCATTAAACATAAATTAAAAATAAGTTTTGCAAGTAGCGAAATATGATATGTGGCGGGTTTTGTTTTAATAAGATAAGAGGAACCGCCCTCTTTGCTATAAGCAGAAGCAACTATTGAATTAGTAGATAGTAATATAAGCAGTATAATTAGTACATTAAAAGAAAGGGTCATATATTGCCCTAATAGTCCGGTATTCATTGCCGAATAAATTTTGTTAAGCAAAAATATAGCAATCGGAAGCATTGCAAATACAGAAAAGTTGCTAAACAATAAATCGGGAGTTCTTAAATTTATTATAAATTCTTTGCGTAAAGAAGATATAAATTTTGAACGAACTTTATTATTTTTTGGTATAAGCACAGCGTTTTTTTTGTATTCAAAAGGTGTACTTGCCATTTTAAAAAATAGTGGTCTTGTAAGCAAAAAACTTAATCCTAAAATAGAGATAATTGTAAACACTAAAATACCAAAAGTAATAAATGTTTGCTGAGAAAAACTTGTAAATATAAAGCCCGAACGCGTGCCAGTAATCATTATTACTAAATCATAAAATACTTTAAAATTTACAATGAATGCATTTAAAAAATCTTGTATTTGCCAAAACAGAGTTCCCCAAGTGCCTATAATATTAATATTAGCGGGGATAAGTGCTATTATTTTAATTAACAAATAGAAAACGCCAACCATTATGCCGGCAAACAAAACTACTTGCAAATATTTTCTTTGTTTTAAAAACTGAGCCACAACCATAAATGGAATTGATAATAATGCCCCTATACTAACAGATAGTGCCGATATAAAAACAAATGCAACTAGTAACCATAAATAATATAAAATCGGAAATCCGGTTATAAGTCCATAGCCTATAAACATAGGCACCAAGAATGTAATGTTCTTTTTTAATTCGTAAATATAAAACACAATCAGTTTAGACAAAAAAACTTGATTTGGTGTAACCGGAAAAGTAAGCAAGATCGCATTATCTTTTGCAAAATATAAATTTTGCATAAGTGAAAATGTGCAAGTAATTGTAGAAAGTGTGAACATAACCGCAAATATAACAGTTACAACACTAACAGGAACATATCTAATTAGCGAAAATACATTATAATCTCTTGAAAAAGAAAATAATAAGTATGCAAAAACTACAACCATTATAAATTTTAAAATACCAAAAACAACATTTGCTATGGTCTGTTTTTTACTTTTTAAATATGATAGGTCAATTTTTTCTTTGAGTTGCATCATAACAATAGGTTTAAAAAGTTTTAAATTCATTATTTACTACCTATTACCTTTAAATAATAATCTTCAAGTATTACATTTTGTTTTTCTAGTTTTTTAACATCAGCAGTGTCTATGATTTTGCCTTGTTTTATAATAGCAATTTTATCGCAAATTCTTTCTACGACATCAATAATATGACTTGAAAAGAAAACAATGTTGCCTTTTTTGCATGTTCTTTCATACACTCTTTAACCTCAAAAATGCTATTTGGGTCTAATCCGGTTAATGGTTCATCAAGTATCCATAATTTTGGCTCGTGTATAAGTGCCGACATTATTGCAATTTTTTGTTTCATACCGTGGCTGTAAGTTTTCATTTGATTATCAAATGCTTGTTCAAGTGCAAAAATTTTTAAATACTTTTCCATTCGTGTATTGCGGTCTTTTAAATTAACTTGATACAAATCTGCAATATAGTTAATGTATTCCCTACCCGTAAGTTTTTCATATAATGCATAATGGTCAGGTACATAGCCAACAAGTTGTTTTGCTTGTACTGACTGTTTATCTACATCATAACCACAAACTGAAATGGTACCGCTTGTAATAGGCTGTATTCCTACAATACTTTTAATAATAGTACTTTTACCAGAACCATTTGGTCCTAAAAAACCAAAAATTTCACCGCCGTTAACTTCTAAATTAGCATCTTCTACCGCAAAAACTTTGCTACTTGAATACTTTTTTGAAAAGTTATTAAGCACTAATTTATTTATTTCTTCTTTATTCATAGGTGCATTTGCCCCCCTTTCGCCCAATGTTTTTAATAATAAAAATTTATCCATTTTAAGTTGTGCTTTTCGTTTAAATATATCGCCAAGTTGGTCAAAAAACACATATGACTGCTCATATATAAACCACATACCAAATGATGTTGCTACATAAACAAGAAAGAATAAAAACTGATACAACGGATAAAAAGTAAAATTTAAATTACCAATATTAAATGAAACTACAACAAGCCTTATATCCTCCGCCCATCTTCCAAGTTTTTCTGCCACAAAGTCGCTATTAACAAAGAAAAAGTCGCTTGTTCCGTAGTTAGTGAACCACGCATTTATAAAAATTATAAAAACAAAATATATTGTAAATGCAGTGAGCGAATAAATAAATTGTTTAAGTTTTGGCCTTGGATATATTTTTAATGCGACTATTACAATAGGTAAGAAAAATGCAGTAAAATGATTTACCCAGAATACAACTAAATTTGTGCTTGTAATATTTAAAGCACCATAGTTAGGCATAAGCATTGCTAAAAAAGCGCCTAGTACATTTATAAAGAAAGAAAAATAAAACAGTTTTTCCCAGTGGAATATAAGACAAATTACCACGATATACATTGCGGTATTACATAAGTGCAGTGGCCAATTCATTGGGGTAAATAATGTATCAGCCTTAAAATTAATCATAAATATTAAAAGTACCCCTAAACTATAATAAAGAATTGCAAATTTAATTGCATCTTTGTTTAGTTTATGCAATACAAAAAACATTCCTAGCGGTATTAAAATACCCGCATAAATAAATATACGATGATAAATTGTAAAATCAAGCACTTCTATGGTCGGATTTCCGTTTCCAAATAAAGCGCGCAAAGCGTATGCGGGCATTGTGCAAATTATTACTGGCAAAATTGAAAGCAATAAATTTTTTACTTCTGTTTTTGTTATTTTAAAATAACCTGTTTTTATAAGTACTAGCACAGAATAAAAAAGAATAATTGCAATTTCAATACTCATCAAAATTGCTCTAAAATTTAAATTTACAAAAGATGTACCAGTAATTGCAGTAATGTTTGGAAGTAAAAATACTAAATTTATTAATGCAATCGGTAGCACAAAAAACTTAATAAGATTGGTCAAATTTTTTACATTAAAAAATGGATACAAAATAATTAATAAAACAGTGGCATAAGTTAACCAAGTTAAAATAATTGTAACAGCAGTAATTTCTATACTTATGTCAGGACCACCTGTAAGCATAAATACAGTTTCAATAGTGGCATCGCCTAATAAATACCTAGCATAAAAAACGAGTGCAAGCGTTAAAGAGAACACTTTATATATATTGCTTTTTGTATCATTTAATTTTTGCTTAAACACAAATTTTGAAAGCAATACAAATACTACAATTAAAATCGCAATTATAAAATAATAAGATGCTTTTACCACTATATTCTCCAAACTTTTGTAATGTATTTTGTTACGTATGTATTATATGCATAATTCATTATTTCATAAATACCAAAAAATTATATCAAATTAAATTGTAATTAGCAAACATATTTTACATAAAATCCCACTACTCTTTATAGTGGGATTTTATGTAAAATTAAAAATAATAAGAAATGCTAAATTTGTGGTTATATTGTTTTTAAAACATCGCTAACTAAGCGCATTTCGCATTTACCGTTATAGTTTTGTTTAAAATATTTCATAACAGCGGGAACGCTCTTATCAGTTAATCCTATTATTACCGCTTTAATTTCTTCGGCAGTCATCATTATTGGTAAATATTTTTCTATTGTTGCTTTTTGAGTCATTATTGCATTAAATTCTTCGATATTAGAAATCTTTTTATAGTTTTCGGCCTCTTCGGTAAGTTCTTTGCTGAATTTTTGTATTATATTAATTAAATCTTCATCAGAAAGGACTTCACCTTTTGCCTTTTTTTCTATATTTGCAAGCATGTATTTATTCATAAGAACCGAAAGAGCGGCTCTTGCTACTGAATCTCTGCTTTTAATTGCTTCTACATTTGCTTTTTTTATTTCATCTATTATCATAATAATATCTCCTTAAAATAAAATGTGAAAATTATAACGCTGATTGAAAATTTTAAAAATTTTTATTTTATCTTTCACAAATTTGTTCGCTATCTTTAATTTCTACTGTTCTTGGCTTAATATATATCCATTGTTCTTCATAATCTCTTAATAATGATATTACTTTTCTATCGGTTGCATAATCACCAGGTACACACTCAGCAGTATCAACAATAGATGGATCTGCCTGCAAATCAATTAAACATTTCACTTGATTTATTTTGTCATAGTAAGCACAATTTGTTAACGGAACTTGATTAATATAATTGGTTATATTAAGATTTGCTCCATATTTATGCATTAATTCAATACAACTAGTATTGTCATCTTTTGAATCAGTTATGTTATGTAATGCGGAAGTACCATCTATATCCTGAGCATTTGGATTTGCTTTATTTTCAAGTAAAATTCTTAAAATTCCCCCATCTGCATCAAACTCAAAATTTTCAGTTACTCTATGAATTGGATATTCATTATTATTATTATGAACATTCGTATCTGCTCCAAAAATACACAATAAATCAACTTCACTAGATAGCCCAAGACTGCACGCTTCCATGATTATGTATTCGCCAGTACATTTATCATACGAATTAGGATTTGCTCCGCCAATTAAAAATAATTCAAATAAATTTGATGCCAAAGCAAGCCTTAAAGGGTAAATAAGCACACCATTATTTTTAATCGCTACATTTAAATTTGCACCTGAAAGAAGTTTTATGTAAATTTCATTAGATATGCTATCAAATCTTGCTAAATTTATATCAGCCTCTACAACATCATTAAAATAAGTTTCTACTTCTTTTCCGCATTGATTTATGCGTTCTTCCCCTGCATCATCAGGCGTAAATACAAGATCAAACAATTCATTTGCTTTTTCAGTTGCAAGTATTGATTTAGGCTGAATTTCTCGCATTAAGCCAAGAATTTCCAATCCTAATTTTTTTGCTTTATAATTGCCTATTTTTTTACGATTGCCTTCAATAGTATCCATAAGACTTAGTACTTCTTCTTTTGTCTTTGGTAATTTAAAGTTATTAGTTTGCATAATTAATACCTCAATATTCTAAGTGATTAATTTTATCATATATAAATATGCAAGTCAATAGCAAAACCTATAAATGCAGTAACAATTTATAACTTCTACAATTAATTTTTTACCCCACAATTTTACTTAAAGTAAATTGTTTTTACTCTCCACTCTTCACCCTATTACATTATCTCATTTTTTACGAAAATGAGATAATGTAATAGTACACCGGTTGTCCTCCATAAAGTGCATTAAATTCAACTTTTGGATATTTTTTTGTTAAAAGTTCTTGTAAACTTTTTGCATCTTCTTCTATTACATTTTCACCATAGAATAGTGTTACATTTATAATTTTTTCATTAAGCATTTTGCTTATTAAATCTTCTGTGGTTTTGTTTACAGTATGTCCTTTTGCTATTATTGCTTTATCATCTAATCCTATTATATCGCCCTCATTTAGTTTAAATTTATTAACTGCTGTTGTTCGGACAGCGTAAGTTACTGCACCTGAACATACTTTTTCTATTGCATCGTCCATACCTTGCAAATTTTCGGCGACTGTGCTTTCCGAATTAAAACAAAGCACTGCTGATATACCTTCGGGTATGGTTTTTGTAGGAACAACATTAATAGATTTATCTGTTAGGCTTTGTGCTTGTTGTGCCGCTAATATTATGTTTTTGTTATTTGGAAAAATAAATACTTTTGTTGCATTTATTTCATTAACAGCATTTGCAATATCTAGCGCACTTGGATTCATAGTCTGTCCACCGCTTAAAACATTATCAACGCCTAAATCTTTAAAAATGTCAATAAGCCCATCGCCCATAGCAATTGCAAGAAGACCAAAAGGCTTTTGTTCAGATACAAATTCGGCTTTTTCTTTTATCATTCGGTTTTGTTCAAGCATATTTTCTATTTTTACACCACTTATTTCGCCCAAATTTAATGCATAATTTAAAGCCTTATTCGGTTTATTAGTGTGTAAATGCACTTTAATTAACTTTAAGTCGCCAACGCAAATTACAGAATCGCCTATTTCCATAAGTTTTTTTCGCAAAATACTAATATTTGATTTTCGAATATTTTTATTCAAATTAATCACAAAAAATTCTGTACAGTATGCAAATTGAATTTTTGACAAATCTTCATAATTAATTATATGGTCAGCAGTTTCATTAGTATTTTTTATTTTATCATTATTTAAATTAAGCACTAAATCGTTGTTAGAGATTATGTTATAAAGGCCCACAAAAAATATGACCAATCCGCGCCCACCAGCATCTACTACTCCTGCTTTTTTAAGTATAGGCAACATTTCGGGTGTTAGTTTTAAAACTTTTTCTCCCTTTTTTAACATTGCTTTTAAGCAAGTTTCAAAATCGCTGTGTTTTTTTGACACTGATAATGTCCGTTTAGCCATTGCCTTTATAACAGTTAAAATAGTCCCCTCTTTTGGCTTGGTTACAATTTTATATGCAATAGACGCACCCTGCTGTAATGCATAAGCAAAATTTTTGGTATTAATTTCATTGTAACCTTTAAGTACTTCACAAATTCCTTTTAAAATTTGTGAAAGAATAACGCCCGAATTACCGCGAGCACCTTTTAATGCACCTTTAATAACTGCTTCACAAATATTAGGCATATCATTAGTTGTACATAAATTTATTTCATCAACAACAGATTTTAGTGTAAGCGACATATTTGTCCCAGTGTCTCCATCTGGTACGGGAAAAACATTTAACTCATTAATGTGTTCTTTATTTAAATCAACTTGCTCTGCACCTTCAATTATCATTTTTTTGAATAATGCACCATTAATTAACTCCTGCACTTATAATTCCCCCATTGTAGAAAAAAAGTCCGTATATAAGTTTTGTCATATTATTAATTAACTAAACAAAAAATCTTAATTAAGAATATAAAACAAACAATTTTTAAATATCCCTTGCTAAAACGAAAGTATAATGGTAGAATATTAACCGAATCATAATACATAGAAATTTTTTAGGAGGTGTTATTATGTCAAGAGTATGCGGTATTTGTGGAAAAGGCAAAATGAGCGGATATCAAGTCAGCCACTCAAATAAAAAAGCAAACAAAGTGTGGGGTCCTAATGTACAAAAAGTTAAATTAGAGATTGATGGCACACCTAAAACTGAATATGTTTGTACAAAATGCTTAAAAACAGTAAAAGATAAAAAATAAAATGCCTACAAAAAATTAAACAATAGATTAAACAGGTGAAATTCTCCTGTTTTTTTGTATTAAATACTATTTATAAGACACAACAAAAAGCGGATTAATTATTTACAAAAATTACGCCAACTAAAAAAGTGGGCGTAATTTTAAAATTTTAAATTAAGTAAATTAAATAAATTATTTTATGTGAGCGCTGATATCGTTTGCAGAATTGGTGCAAGCGAGAATCGTTCTTTTTTTACCCATAAAAAAATTTATTATTCTGGCAATAAATCTAGGTGCCTTAATGCAAATTATTTTCACTTGTTACCTCCGCTATAACTATAATTACCGCTATAAGAGTATATGCAAAGTTTTAACTATTTGTTAAATTTAAAAAGAATAAATAATTAAATAACATTTAAAGATACTTATTACAATTTATTAACTTTACTTAATTATAATAATTTTAATATTATATGTTATATAGTACACATTTTATAGTGTATTATAATAATATAATACACAAAATCTATTGTTGCCTAATTTTACCACGTAAAACTTCTAATGCTTGTTTTTTATTAGCAGAATTATATATATATGAACCAGAAACTAAAATGTCGGCACCCTGTTCAATTATTATATTAGAATTAAATCTATTAATACCTCCATCTACTTCAATTAAATATTTAAGTGAGTTATTTTCTCTATACTTGTTAGCCTGCGATATTTTGTTCAAAGTACTAGTAATAAATTTCTGCCCACTTAAACCGGGCTTAACACTCATTATAACAAGTAAATCAATTTGACCTACTATATTTTTAATAGCACTAAAACGAGTTTCAGGGTTAATGGCAATCCCTGCTTTAATACCATATTTCTTAATAGTCTGTAACGCATATATAAGTTGTTTTTCACTTTTATATGCTTCATAGTGCAATGTAATAATATTAGCACCTGCTTTTTTATATTTGTACAATAAATATGTAGGATTCTTTACCATTAAATGCACATCTAGCGGTAAAGAAGTCATCTTATCATAAAGTTTAACGCGTACATAATCCATATCAGTTATATTTTTAAACCCAAATAAACCTTTAAATAAGCCTTTTTCGGTAGATATAAACTTTTTTTGCATAACATCGCAGTGTATAAAATTAACATTAAGTTTTTCTAGTTCTTTAATGTATTGTAAATCATTTTCAGCAGGATTTGTAGATACTGATATTTGTATTTCTTTCATAACTTTCCCTTCCTTATATTATAACCATTTATTTTTCCATACTTCTTTTTGCGCTAGATACAATTTTTTATATCTTTCATATCTATTGGTATTAATTTTACCACATTCTACCGCTTTAATTACTTCACAGCCAGCCTCTACCGTATGAGTACAACTCCTAAATCGGCATTTGTGACTATAATCCTCAAAATCAGCATAATACAATCTTATATCTTCTGGTTTTAACTCTTTATTCAAATCTAATAGACTAAATCCAGGAGTATCAACTATACAAGCACCACTAGACAGCACAAAAATTTCTGAATGTCTTGTAGTGTGTTTTCCGCGCTGACTTTTTTCACTTAAACTACCGACAGTTGCTATATCAAAGCCCAGTAAAGCATTTAAAATTGAGGATTTGCCCACCGCAGACTGTCCCGTTAAAATGGTAACAGAACCAAATTCTAATAATTTGTTAATTTGAATAATTCCTCTATCAAATTTGCTTAAAGCATTCGTTATAATTATTTTATTAACAGACAAAGTATATTCATCTTTAATAACTTCAACAAGTTTTTCAGGAAGAATATCCGATTTATTTATGCAAATATAAGGAGTAATTTTATTTTCTATGCAATTAATTATTATTTTATCTATAAGTAAAAAATCAACTTGCGGAGTAGCCGCTATCACTATAATAACATTATCAATATTAGAAATTAAAGGTCTGATTAAAATATTTTTTCTATTATTTACAGAATTAATTATATATTTATCTTCATTTTCAATTTGACTAAATTCAACATAATCGCCAACGCAAATTCCACGATGTTTCAAATTGCCACGCGCAACAGCAAAAAATAATTTGTTATTATTTATTATTGTAAATATTCCATTTTCGGTCTTAATTATTTGACCTTTCATTAGTACTCCTTGTTTTGTATATTGTGTATTATATTAATCAAATACACTTTGTAATGTATTATATGTGGTACAATACTATAAGTTATCGGAAATTACTCGCTTGCGTAATTGACCGCACGCACCTTCTATGTCGGCGCCCATAGTTCTACGTAAAGTTGCCGATACTCCCAATTTTATAAGTCCTTTTACAAATTTATATGCTTCGCCTTTCGTTACACTTTCTAAATTGTTTTCTTTTACAGAATTTAATCTAATCACATTAATATGACAAATCAAATGTTTACAAATTAAAGCCAATTTACGCATATCTGCAACACTATCATTAATATTTTTAATTAGTACATATTCTAGTATAACACGCCTGCCTGTTTTATTTAAATAATATTTTACACTATCCATTAAATCTTTTAAATTGTGTTTGTTTGCTATTGGCATAATTTTTTTGCGTATTTCATCATCTGCTGCGTGTAACGATATTGTTAGCGTTATGCTAAAACCATCGTCTGCTAACTGTTTTATTTTGTTAGGTAATCCGCAAGTTGATACCGAAATGTTACGCTGACTTATATTTAATCCATCAGGACTATTAATCAATTTTAAAAATTTAATTGTATTATCATAATTATAAAGTGGCTCGCCACTACCCATCATAACAACATTTGTTATTACGCGTTCAAAATTTTGTCCTGCATCGCGGTTTATTGCTATAACTTCACCTAAAATTTCACCTGCGGTTAAATTTCGTATAAGTCCATTTAATCCTGATGCACAAAATACACAGCCCATAGGACAACCTACTTGTGAAGATACGCAGAGCGTTTTACCATATTTGTATTGCATTAAAACCGCTTCTATAATATTTTTGTCCTGTAATTCAAGTATATATTTAACAGTGCCATCTGCTGATACGTATTTTTTATAAATTTTAACTGGTTGT
>JALOBO010000067.1 GCA_023228225.1 Clostridia bacterium | reverse complement strand
CCCGCACCCGTTGTGGTTCCTGAAAAATATAAACCGCATATTCCAACCCCAACACCAACACCCGCACCAACACCAACACCCGCACCCGTTGTGGTTCCTGAAAAATATAAACCGCATATTCCAACCCCAACACCAACACCCGCACCAACACCAACACCCGCACCCGTTGTGGTTCCTGAAAAATATAAACCTGTTGCATTTACACCACAGATTAGTAACAACCCAACATCGCCAGCTGTAACGGGTGGGTCTGTTAAACCAAACACAACAATTACAGACGTAAACTATACACCGACAATATCGTTACCTGCAAACGTTGTAAGTGATAAAAACATCATTCCAACTATAACTGGATTGACCGGTGGCAAAATTAATTCTGTTGTTTTAGCACAAGCACCGTCATCTAACGTATTACCGACTAAATATCAAAAAACAAACGTTGTTTCCCCTTATAAAGTTGCCCAAAGTGTTGCAATTGGAGGTGTTAACTATGCTGTATTAGCACCAACAACATTATCTAATATTAATAACCCTGCCGCTAAAGGTGGTAACTTATCTAGTAAAAATGGCATGTTGGTTGATGGCGTTAATAATTTTACTGGTAATACTCAGTTGGTCGGTAATCAAAATGTGTTGAACCTATCGTATGAAGAGGGGCGGGACATAGTTGATAATAATGATAAGTCGTATTTATATGTTGATTACGTAACTGGTTATGGCGCGCGGTCATTTAGTGAACAAGAGCAGGCAGATATGGTAGGCGATTTTACAAATCCTGCTTTTACACACGGTGAGGGTAGTGAAGCTACCCCGTTTATGGGAATTTGGTATTTGAATGGAACACCGTATGATATAACAGATGATAACTTAGTAGCGCTTCATTTTAACGACGAAAATGAGTCGAATTTTTTTGCTGGAGTTCCAGTCGGCGAAACAGCAGATTTTCTTGGTGTTGAAAAATATGTTACTGCGCGTGGCGGAGGTGGAAAAATAGATGCTGAAGATGCGCTGTGGTCTTATTCAGCATTACACGATTTGTATAAAAATGATGCTGGTTATTCAGAAAGAGAATTATTTTTTGGTTCCGACGAGAAAAGGGCAGACTTATTCGGTGAAAATTCTGCGATGGGTTTTATACAACCGACTATTACAGAAGAACCTGATTTTTCAAATATTGACATGTCTACGTTAATTGGGTTAACCGTTGCTGATAAAACAGCACTTGCTAAAGAACAGTATGGTGCTGAAGTAAAAGACATAAACGGTGTTGCAATGGTTTATATCCCCGGCGAAGAAAGACCAATTGGGATGCCAGATACAGATGTTTATTGGAATAAAGGTTTGAATATATACTCAAGAGCATCGACAGCTGAAGAAAGAGCCGCAGAAAGCGGTAAATATGCAAGTGGCGCTAAAACTGATAGCGGTGGTATCATAGGCGACCAAGCCGTGCCCTATGCATATTTATACGAAGATGTTAATCGAACACCGAACGATTACACTGACGATGTGAGAATACGTTCATATTTTGCAGATGTTAATGAAACATACTCTTTTGGTGGTGTGCCAAATTCAAACAAAATAGATTTATCAAAATTAGTGATGGGTGTTCAGGGCACGGGCACAGGTTATAAAAATCAAGCTCCGATGGATATAGATAGTGTTTTGTGGGCAGAATCAGCTGGAAAACAAACACACAACGAGTTTTTGGATAATTTATCAATTGTCGATAATAATCAAGGATATCGACCTGATGAAATATTAGGCACTTTAGCTGATTTTATACCTGATTACACAAAGCAAATTAATAATAAAGATTATTACTGGAGCGCAAATCCAACAAGTAATGCTGACGCTGATGATGGGGAAATGTCAGCAGATGATGTTAAAGATGCTTTAACATCGGGTAATTATGTTTCAGACACTACTATGAATTATGATAATTTATCGTCGTTAGTAGATTTAAATAAAAATAATTCGGTGATTAATCTTGGTAAAAATGATACTGTTTATGCTAATAATGTATTAAATTTGTTAATGGGTGGTGGGGAAGAACGGCTATTTAAAAATTCAGCTGGGCAATATGGTTGGAATTTAGATGCAACTATAAAACAAATTAGTGCAAAAGGTGAAACTCACGATGCTGGGTGGACATTAAACACCGCTTTAGACAATATTGCATCGGCTAGTGGTTGGGGAGCTAGTGCATATCGTGAAAATATATTACCTCTTGTTGAAAAAGGTAAAGCTGTGACTACAAATGGTATTACTGATACAACACCACAAGAAGATATTTTCCTTTCAAATATGGACATTATATTGAAAAGTATGTTAAATCCAGTTGGGGCATTTGCAAAATTTCAACAAGGTGTTGTTGAGTCGATAACGGGGGTAGAGTCTCCTGCAAAAGGAATAATGGATGGGTATAGTAGTCTGACAGATAGTATTTCTCAGGGTTTTTTATATTATACTATTCCAAATGCGCTTGAAGGTGTTGAGTTTGGATTAAATACTTTGACGTATGTAGGTGATAAAGTTGGTGATTCTGAAGAGGCTGGGTTATTAGCTCCAACAGCTTTATTAGTGGGGGCATCATTGGCATCAAGTTATGAAGGTGAATGGAAAACTGACCCCGGTTTATTTTTAGGTTCTATGCTGGGAGAAGCTTTTTTAGCGAAAGGGTTGCATACAGTTAAAACAAGTGTTGGCGCATCTGCTAAAGCTGGAATATCCACTGTATTACATGATGCCGCATCTGTGATTAAACCAGATATTGATAGTGTAAAACCTACGCCTTATATAGTAGATGGTTTATTATCTGACGGTGTTAAAAATGTTGTAGCAAATAGCAAATCACTTAATATAAAACAAAATAAGGTGATTGATTTAAAAACTGATTTGACGAATTTGAAAACGGATGTGTATAATTTAAAAACCAGCGTGTTTAATCGTGAATTAAATGATGGCAAGCAATCGATTGTTGATGGAAATGGTGTTGTGTCGGATATGGCTAAAGCAGAGGCTACACTTAATATAAATAGTGCTGTGAAGGATGCATCGATACCAATTGACAATACTTTAATTTTGAAGAATGATGGTTTTTGGTTTGGTGATAGAGGTGTTTTACAAGCGTCTACACAATTAAGTGGTGATGTTGGGCGAACTGTGGTGCACGGATTTGAATATGGTGCGCAGTCCATGGGAGAATTATTTAGCCACGTTGATGTGAATAAGGCTAGATATACGGTAGGAAATAAATTAGAATCTATAGCAACGGGTGTAGAGCAAGGTCGATATAAAATTAGTAAATTACCTGTAACAGCAGTGAATAAGATAGCAAATCAATTAGGTTATTCGCCAAAGTTAACACGACTTCGAGATATTGTGCGGATAGTTTTAAACGGTAGAAAGATGGATGCTAAAAACTATGTTAAAGCGATGGAGAAGTGGCTGACTGATAATAAAAACAGACAACGCTTGAATACAAATTATATTGAGTATTTAGACACGTTGGATAACGTAATTAAACAAATTGATTTCTTGAAAGATACTATTGATAAAACATCTCAAAAATATTATCATGGGAATACACCGGCTGATGTTAAAACATATGTTGATGCTTTACGAAATTTAACTGAAAAAGAACTTAAATTTGTATTTGATAAACTTAATAGTTTAAAGGCTACTATTTATGGTGGTGCCGCTGAAAAATTCTTACGGCGCGATTTAGATTTTGCTAAAGATAATGCTGGAATGGAACAATTATTAGTTAATTTACAAAAACGTTCTGGAAAAGAATGGACTACTGATATTGATATTCTTGTAAAACTTGGAGATAAATCTAATAAAGTAATGGTCGAAATCGCAACACTGTTAAATAAAAAAGCGGGACGAACTCAATATATTCCTGTCAAAGGCGGTGGTATATTGGACATTGGTTTAGATGGATTAGGCAAAGATAATTTTATTGATGCGCATCTTGAACCGTCTGGTACATCTCCATATCAATTATCTTCAAGAGTTGTGTATGGTGAACAGTCAAATCCGTACCCTGTATATTTACGTGAGAATGCGTACACGGATACTGGTAGAAATTTTGGGCAAAGTGTGCCAATTGAAGCACCCGGTTTAACTGCAACAAGAAGAGTGACATCATTAGTTACTGGTGATTTTAAAGATTCTTTAACGCCCGAAATGTTTAATGATTTTAACCCACGTAGGGAACGGTTTGGATTAACACCTTTAACAAATTCAAAAACTAGTCCAATTACTGCCAAATTATTAAAAGAAGATAGCGTTGGTAAGTTAATTTATGAAAATTTTGAAAATAAATATGGTTCCGCGCCTATTATTAAAAATGGCGTAATAGACGCAGATACGATGAATAAATTGACAACCATTGCGAGTGAAGATATTAGAACGCGAGATATATTAGTTGACAATGAAGTGTTTGGTTTTGCTGATACTGATATTTTTGACCCACTTGATATTCAACCACACCAGTTAGTTAAAGCTGGTCAGGCGGCAACTCAAAATATTATGTTCCAAACGGTGTACGAAGCTACTAAAAATGTTGTTCCGAAAATGACAGCTTCATTGTTAGCAAATACTGATGTTGGACGTCAGATATTTCAAAATTTTTATAAAAAGTATTCGTTTAACCCAATTAAAAATGGTAGAATAAGTTTGAAAAATGTTCAAAAATTAATAAATGTTGCAAATAATAATGTTGAAACTAAACATTGGAATAAAGACCGGTTTACAGATGTTTTAACACAAAAAGAAGGTTTAGAGTTAGCAGATGCTATACTTAACAGCGTTAAGGATAAACCACTTGTGTTTGGTGATATTACTATTCCAGCTGTTGATGTTAAACGTGCGAAACAATTTTATAATAAACAATTTACTGACAAAAAACATATTATTGACACTGGTAAAAAGGTTGAATCTATAATCGCAAATAGACCTGTAGATGCTGGTAGAGTAGAATTGGTGAATAGTCCTTTAAATGATTTACGAAAACAAGTTAACTCTGCCACTGAGGCAATGGATTATAAAATAGATTTACAAATAAGTGAGTTGAATAAATTAAACACTGTTATACAAACTAAAATAAAAACGACACCTACACTGAAAGAAACTGCTCCACAACAATATAAAAACCTTATAATGGCGTCTAATTATTTTACTACAGTTGTAAAAACCGGCAAGGTGTCACGGAAAGGTTTAAAAACTGCGTTGTTATATGTTGAAGATGCAATATCTAATGGTGTAACATTAGCGATGGATAACGGAATTGGTGTTACGTCACATGTTACATTTCCAAACATAAACAGTGTTAATGCTTTTAAAACGTTTAGCGATAATGTGTTACAATCATTTGACACAAGTGATAATGTGTTAAGCAAGAATTTTTTTAACCAATTAGATAAGGAAATACTTAAATTAGAAAAAAATACAAGCATAAAGGGTACAACACGACAAGTATTGGCGGATTTACGTAAGTTAAGTAATGTTGTTAAAAAGGAACAATTTGCAACAAAAAATACACATGTTGACATTTCACATTTGAAGCAACTTAACAAGATTTTAAATAGATTAATTGGTGATGAGAATGATTTACAAGTTAGCGTAGCATCTGTTGATTTTTCAAATGTACCGATTATTGGGATTGGTGATAAATTATTAAAAACATCTGAAAAATTATCTGTTGATAATCGACGTTCGAATCAAGATTTCTTTGATAGCGGTTTTGATATCAATAATCCAGCGCATGTAAAATTAGATAGAAAATTGCAACGAATGTTTGACGCTAATGAGCTTAAATTAAAAGAATATAACATGCCGACTTATGCCAATGCTAAAAGATATGGTGATATTTCTCATGAAATAATTGCGTTGGAAAATGAATTAGCTGGCACTCACGAAGGGTATAAGTTAAATATGGAGATTTATGGTAAAAATGTTGCTGATGTTTTAGCTGGTAACACTTCTCCGACTCATTTAATAACCGCTAAAAGTGGAACAGGACATGCTGGAAGTAGTTCTATGACACGTTCGTATAATGATTGGTCAACATATGAAAATTTCGATACAGGCACGACGTTTACAAACCCTATCCGTAGTGAAACATTGAGTCAAACTTCTAAAAATATTCGGAATTTTGTTAAAACAAATGATTTAGGTATTTCAAAAACAGCCTTTGATAAAATACACAACGCTTATTCTAAAACTGGTAATTTTAAAGCATTTAGTGGTTTATTAAAACGGCATGGTCTTAAACAAAGCCCCGGTTTACAACGAGCAATAGATGCTTATGGAAAAACTGATAAATCAATGGATGCGTTTACAGCGCTTAAAGAAAAACATAATATTTTAACATTACCAGTAGAATTTAACCAATTACGACGCGCCTATTCGAAAGGACGAGAAGTGTTTGATAAAGTGTCTACGCAATTGGATAATGATAAAACTTTCGATGAATTTACTGATATCTTAAACGATTTTAATGAAAAAGTTACAATATATACAGATAAAGATTTAAAAGATAAACTGGCATCATTAAAAGAACAGCAAGCGACTTTACAACAGACATGGGGTAGTGATTCTCCAATTATTGGTCAAGGTGGATTGCAACACACTGCTCTATATTCTGACGCTAAAATTCATCGTGAGTATCCTGAGTTAAAAATCTTTACAGATTTTGCCACAGAGCGTGAACAATTACCTCGTGATTATGCGAGAGTAGGTTATCAATTAGATTCACAAAGAACTAAAGATTTACTAGCAGTTCAAGACGTAGCCTCTCCACTGGGAGCTATGTTGGAAAACTCATATCGTGAAGGATACACAAATGCTGATTTAAAGACGCAAATTAGCATTAATGATTTTAATCAAGGTGTTATGTCATTGGATGCTTTTCATAAAAAGCATTCTCCTACAGTGTATGATGCTAAATTATATGAGGTGTTTGATAAACAGGATGTGAAAAATAAACGCGCTAATACCGTGTATTTAGTTCCTGAAACAGAGATACGTTCTATTGAAAATAAAGCGTTATTAAAAAGAACGTCTGTTGAAGACGATAAACTATTGTCGTATTATGATGCTGTCATTTATGGTGAACGTGGGGGAATAAGTAGTCAATTTGCGGATGATAATGGTTTTTCAAGTAAATTAGATTCTGCATATTATACTAATCGTGAAAGTGCATTTACTGGTTTAGAAAATTTAATGCGTAAGGAAAAGTATTATAGTCCTACTGTGTCGCCAAGTAAAGTAATACATTCAAAAATTTCAGCAAAACCATCAATTAGCTTAAAACTAAGCCCGTCTATAATGAATTTAGACCCTAGTATCTCACCATCATACCTGTCTGTTTCCCCAAGCCCAAGCCCAAGCCCAAGCCCAAGCCCAAGCCCAAGCCCAATCCCAAGTCCAAGCCCAAAACCAAGCCCAAGTCCAAGACGAAGACCAA
>JALOBO010000004.1 GCA_023228225.1 Clostridia bacterium | reverse complement strand
GATAATGCCTTTTCTTTTTCTTTTTCAATACGTAATCTTACAAAAACATCAGCAGAAACTGTAATAGGATCATTTACAGGCAGCATACAGATTTCGTAATCTGCTAATGTTTGATTTCCATGCATATGACTTTTAATAGCGTCAATTGCACTTGAAGCACGTTGCCATGTTGATTTCGATTTATACCCAGGTGATAAGTATTTTGTGTCACCTTTCATTCGAATTCTGTATAAATATTTTGGTTCAGCAGGTTTTTTGCTTTTTGCAACTGCTGCAGTTACCGCATTATTACTTTTTTTGCATGAATCCTCATTATTTTCTTTCATTGCATCAATGATTGATGTAATGCCATTCTTTTTCGATTTTAATGGAAATTCAGTATTTGATAATTGAGCTTTGATATCTTCATACTCAGCTTTTTGCTCAACTATTGTTGGCACTCTTGTTAATCCCATATAAGCATGTATTGTTCTGTCTTGTCCTGCAATTGTGCGAGAAGAAGGTGTAAATGTTCCTGGTTTTATTAAAGCGTCAGGATCTGTAACAACTGTTGACCTTGTAACTGGTGTAGATGCTTTATCATTAATTGAAAGTTCACCTGACTTTTCATTATAATCAACATCAATTTTTGAAATTGCACCTGTACGTATTGCAGCAGCAAATGTTACATCTTTAATGTCAAACCCATTGATTTCTAATGTTTTTCTAACTAAAGTAGTTTTATCAAGAACGATTTTCTGTTTGTACTTCATGTCAGCAGGTTCATTAATAGCAAATGTTAATGAATATTCATTATCAGATACTGTAATAATAAAACCGTTCTTTACTCTAATTTTGTCAGTTCCATTGATAATGGCATTAGACAAATCGAGAATTGTTTCATGTTGCAAACGAGGTTGCATAATGTTTGCCATTTTAGGCAATGAACCTAAAAGATTCATCCAGTCGAAGTTATCGACAAGTGCTTGTGCTAAATTGATTGGTGTTGTCATATTTCTTATAATTGTGATTTAAAAATGTCTAAATGTTTTGCGGTTGATATTGTGTATAAATGTTCGGTGAGTTCTGTACAATTATGATACTTTTCAAAATTACGTATCATTCGATTGCATGCGTTGATATGTCCTTGACGTGTGCAAGATTCAATAGTTTTGCAAATTTTTTCTACGCTATCTTCAATTATTATAGCTGTATATGGATTCCATGGAATCCATATTTCCGGTGTCTCGTTCATTATTTTGTTAATTTAGTTAGCATGTATTGTACTTCAGATTCTGTTAGTTTGATTACGTTCTTCAATTTTATTTTGCAGATTTCATCAATTGATAACATGGAATACACTAATGAATTTTCATTGTCGGCAATCAATAATGCAACGGCAAATGCAGTTGTTGTATCATTAGCAACAGCAAGGTTTTCATTTAACGTTTTTACCGTTTGTCTGAAATTTGCATTTTCAATTGCAGCTTCAGATAATTCATTTTGTATTTCATTAATACTCCAAAGTTTATTTTCGATTTCCGTCCCGTTCAAAAAAGAAAAATCACTTCGAATATTACTTCGGAATCTTTCCAATTCTCCAGGAAATGCTTGTGCAAAATATGAATCAGAATTCATCAATTCTTCAATCAATTTAATTTCGGCGTTTTTCGATAATGTTCCCATACAATAAAGTTTTAAGTTAAATTAAGCAAAAATCCACATTGAAACAAAAAATAAACCAAAAAAACCAAGAATGATTACAAATCCTTTAATTGCTTCAGCTTTTTCATTTGTAGGATTTACAACAATTTCAGATAATTTAGTGTCAGTATAATTTTCCATAGCGATTTGTTTTTATCAATTAATTAAAATCAAATATACAACATTTATGAAGCAATAGCAATAGTTTATGAAAATAATTTTACATAAGATGATAATGAATCGTATGCATCTGTTAATTTGAATTCTTCAACTATTAATTTTCCATCGTATATTTTGCCGTTTATTGCATCAACTGAAATAAAATCGCCTTCTTTATAAACTTTATTGTTAATTGTTAATGTTAATGTTTTCATATCAATTGTCATATTGCTACAGCCAACAACACAAGGTTTATTCATTTGTCTTGCAACAATTGCTGCGTGGCATGTCATACCACCTCTTGTTGTTATAACGCCATCTGATAATTTCATACCAATTAAATCAGCAGGTGATGTATCAATTCTAACTAAAATTGAGTTTTCTCCGGATTTATTAAATTTTTCAACACTTTCATTATTAAAAGCAATACGGCCAACCGCAATACCGCTTGATGCACTTAATCCTGTTGAAATATGAATATCGTTTACTTTTAATCTTTTTGCATTAAGAAAATGCAATTGAGTTTTATCTATTCTATTCAATGCAGTATTAGGTGATATTAAACCTTCGCACGCCATATCATATGCAATATTAACAGCGCCAAGTATATTACATTTTGCATTTCTTGTTTGTAAAATGTAAACAATTTCATTTTCTATCGTAAATTCGATATCTTGAACATCGCCATAATGTTGCTCTAATTTATTAGCATAAGATATGAGTTTACTATATGCAATTGGCATTGATTCTTCTAATGAAATGTAGTTTTTATTTCGTTCAGTTTCATCTATAAAATTATCAGTTGCCCATTTTGCCGATTCATATTTCGATATTTTTTTAGGTGTAACAACACCTGATACGATATCTTCACCTTGTGCTTTTGTCAAATATTCTCCAGTTATCAGATTTTCACCTGTAATAGGATTTCGTGTAAATAATACACCCGTTCCTGAATTGTCATTTATATTTCCAAAGACCATTGATTGTACAACAACAGCAGTTCCTAATGAATCATCTATGCCGTATGATTTTCTGTAATAAACAGCAACATCATTATTGAAAGAATTGAATACTGCAGATATTGAACGGAATAACTGCGTGTATACATCAATAGGAAATTCTTCACCGATTTCTTTGAAATACAACTTTTTATATTCTGCAATTGCTGTTTGCAATTCTTCTACTGTTGCGTTATTATTGCAAAAATCAAATAAATCTTCATCGATGCCAGACACATGAATTGCAAAAGTTTCGATGAATTTCAAATATAATCGTAATGGAAATATTGCATCTCCAGTTTCTTTAGCAATTACATTAACAATATCATCATTGATTCCAACATTTAAAATTGTTGTCATCATGCCAGGCATTGATTCAACACCGCTTGAACGTATTGATAAAAGTAATGGATTAGAACTTCCGCCGAACAACTTGTTTGTTTCTGATTCTAATGTTTTTATATCATTAGTAATATGCTGTTTTAATTCAGATGTTATGTTTTTATCGTTTTTCCATTTTGCGTATGCATCAGTTGAAACAATAAAACCGTATGGCAATGAAACATTCAAACGATTCATTTCTAAAAGATTGAATCCTTTTCTACCTACTGCTGTTAATTCGGCAGTATCTGAAAAATTTGTTCTAAAAAAATACGATAGTTTATTCATAATCAATTTTTAAAATCAAATATACAACATTTAGAAATCATTAGCAATGGTTTCATCTAAAACTTTATAATAAAATTTGTAGCATTGTGATTCGTTTCTTTTCACAATTGTTTCTTTTTATAAATAACTTAAATTCTAAAACCTCACGACCTGGTGGAACGTTTACTCCTTTTTTATTGAAATGATATTTCAATTGTAAAAATTCAGGATATCCACGTTTCATGTGTTCTGCATTGCAAATTGGAATATAAACACTTGAATGCATGTCGCCATCATGTAATGCTTTTAAACTATAACGTCTAATCAACGTGTCAGCCGCACCGTATAACAGTAATTTAAAAGTTAATTCATTAGGTTCCCATTCAGATGGCGATTGTGGCCATTGTTCGTCATGATAATCTGCTTGTTCACAAATTGCAGACATGCACCGTTTCTCACAAAAATTTCCAATTGCTTTTGCAAATGATTTGATACTAATTTTTGGTTTTTTCATTTTCTTCTAAGTATTTGTTTGCTGCTTTACGAACTTGTTCTTTTGATTTAAACTCGCCAATTTGTGTTAAAATACCATCTTCGTGTGTTTTTTTGCCTTCATAATTAGCATGAAATAACAAAAATCGTGATTCTGTTACCGTGATAATAGGTATTTCAGATTTCCCTAAGCCAGTTCTATTTTTTTCTGTTTCTAAATAATATGATGCCCAAACCTTAGTTTTTATAATAAACGTTGGCCTACGCCAATCATCTTTTTTCAATTCGCCACAGCCGTTTTTTCTATATATCCATGATATTGTTGAATTTTCTAATTGTTCAAACTTATCAGGCACATAATTTTCATGCAACTTTTGTCCTTTATCATATTGGTCATCCCAAGTAAACTTTAATTGCGATGCGGTTTTGGGCGTTATTTGCAAATCGTACGGTTCGTACTCTATTCCATTAATATCTTTAGCAGTTACTTCTAAACATGATACCATTTTTTTGAACATACCGCCTCTTAAGTTAATCGACATTGTATCGCTTCCAAATTTGTATAATGAATTGAATTGCACAATAGTTCCTGCAGGAATTTTGTACGATTTATTTTTTGAATCGTATATATCAGCGTATGCTGCAAATTTAAAACGTGCGCCCCACGATGTATGTAATTCCCAATCATTTAAAAGAATTATGCATTCTTTACTTGCTGGCAACCAAAGTTTACTCATTAGTCTCCTCTTTTCGTTTTTTTCTGTATGTCTTCACAATCTGATTCCAAGCATCTTTATTTTCTTTTCGCCATTCACGATTATAATCGGCGACCTTTTCTTTGTTTTTATCTCGCCATTTTTTTTGATACTCTTTTAATTTCTCTGGATTGTTTTGTCGCCATTCCTTTTGAGCTTGACGTTGTCTTTCCTTTTGTTCTTCTTCAGTGAGTTTGCTTGACATAATGTTAATTATTTTAAAGTATCTTCAGAATTTTCATCTGAAGCTGTTGGTATAGGTTCAACGGATGAACCAAATAGTTTCATTCTTTTTGTTGTTCTTTTATTCATTTCTTTACCAATGAAATTTGCATTTTTATGGAATTTTTTTATTCTTGCAGGTTCAGCAGTCTTTAAATCGAAATATATGCCTTCTTTATCTTCACGTTTATCAACTATTTGAAAGGAAACAACATTACCTTCTGCATCAATAATCATTGATAATGCTAGTCCTAATCTGTGAAAAAATTGTCGGTTCGCTTCTTGAAGATATCCTTTATCTCTAAATTCTTCTCCAGACATTGTTTTCAAATCTTCCATTACTTTTCGTCAAATTTTGGAATAGTTGAAACAAATTTTATACCGTTCTTTTCATCTGTATTTTTCCAAATTGTCTTTTGAGCAGTCTCGCTGTATTTTTCAGACAATACTTTTACGTTATTGAAACGTTTATATGTTGCAACATATTCGTCTGGATTTTCAATGTTATAAATCTTTTCGCCGTTTTCGTTTACAATAAACCAGCCTTTCATTATACATTTTTCTTTGTGTCCTGGTTTTAAAACAGGTTCCTTAGTTTCTTCCATATTGTTTCTTTTTTATTTTGTGAATTTTCGTTTTCGTATAAAGCTTTATGCCTATCAGGTATTTCAAATGAACCGCATATTTTATCTTCAGATTTATTTGGTGTTGGACTAGTCAAATTATGTGTATTGTACCAAGGTCCTTGACATAATACAGAATTTTCAAGGTTTGTCTCCCATTCTTCTTTTGTTATTGTCATTTTAGCACCAGCAAACCCGGGTTCGCTTATAAGATAATCACCATACCGTATGTTTGGGTATTTTCTTGGACTAAAGTCAGGTTCGGTTTTTCCTCTACTTTTAAAATCATCAATACTTTGTTGATTTTGTTGATAAATTGGACTTACCGACACCTCAACATATTCATTGCATTTATTGCAATAAAATCCATTGTAATCTGTTTCTGCAGGTCTTTTTATTTTGTAAGATCCGCAATGATTGCAAACTACTGGGATCTTTTGTTTTGTTTCTTCATTAAAGAAGTAATCATAAACGTTTCCTGACATATCAAGTATTTTAATTTATTTCAACATATAATTCAGTATATAATTCATGTCCTTCTGATTGTAAAATTTCCTTTTTTGCTTTATCAATTGCTTCTTTTTTAATGTCGTCATCAGCAATTAAAAACCAATCATTTAATTTTGCAATACGAACTAGCTCATTATAGTATTCTTCATCAATTTTACCTTTTAATGGAATTTGTGGGCATAACGGACTGTCGAATGATAACTTTCTACCATCCCAATAAATCAAAAAGTAATCATGTTCATCACCACCTATTCCAATCAATCTTGCAACATTGTGATATCCCGTAATTAAAAATTGACCTTTACGTTCATTGAATAACTCAAGTAATCTTTCTAAACTTTTATCCATTTGATTATTATTTTATTTTATATACACAAGCAATTAAAAGTTTACTTTTTCAGTTTATTCTCCAGCATCGGTATAATTACCAATTCAAATGTTTCCTTTTCTGTTATGTAGTTATCTTTGTTTACCTGACCAATGCTTCTACTTGAAATAGAGCATGTTGATTGTTTGAATACTGATTCAAGAAACTTTGGATCGTCAAATTTGATTTCATTATTCTGATTTGCATAACCAACAATTTCATCTTTATATTTTACAGGAATTGTGTATAACTTCATTTTTGTAAGTCGTTCTTCACGTCTTAATAACGTGTCAGCCCATTTTACACTTGCATTAAAAGTATCAGAATCGTTTTCAGTATTTATCATGCACATTGCTGCTTTTCGATACTCATCATATGTTGATTGTTTTTCATTGATTTTTGCAAACTCGTCCTTTGTTTTCCCATCACGCAATTTGACGCGTTTTAATCTGGCTTTGAAATCATCGGTTGCATTTGTTCCCGCAACAACCGCAATTACTTTATCGTATTTTGATGAATTGCCCAAAGACAATGCTTGTGCACATTCAACTAATACGTAATCTGCATGCTGATTATCGCACCACATATCAAATAATGTATTGATATATGGAATCATAAAATCTTCGATTATTTTTTTCTTTTCATGATTTTCATAGAATTCTGTTACGAATTCTCGTTTCAATCGAAATTCTTCTGTGAAGCAATCCTCACCAAATACTTTTTTATACACTTCTTGCACTACAGGATTCTTTAATGCAATTCTGTTTTCATTATCAACAAAAAATACAGGAACGCCAAGTTCTTGGAATTTTTTAGCAACAGTAGTTTTACCTGCTCCAATATTTCCAGTAAGTAATACTTTTAACATTATTTTTTTTCTTTAAATTGTTTTTTATACGAATTCCATGTTTTCTTACAAGATGTTGTAAACATCGGTTTATCATTTAATCTATCTTCTTCAGATTTATAAATGTAATAAGTTGTTTGTTCTAAAAAGACTGCTCCGTTGATTGATTCTGTTTTAATCATTTTCAATATGTTTTAATTCGTTTGCATACCATTCACCAACCCACCTTTGATATCTAGGTTTTACCATAACGTAAAAGCCATTTTGAGAAATAACTCTTCCATATATCGGCCGAGGTTTATTTTCAAATTGTTTACCCAAGTTACCAATAATTATAACTTTTTCGCCATTTACATACGTATGTCGGGCTCTTTTTTGTTTTGGTTTTTCCATGATATGCTACTATACATTAATGTTATTCTAATGAACTTATTATAACTTTTAATATACAACTATATCAAAAATTATAAGTCAGATATGAATTTCTATTTTGGGTTAATAATTATTTTATATCCTTCAGTTATTGCAATTTCCATATGTCCAAAATCAAGACACCGTCCTACTGTAAATCTTGGGTGATTAGATTCAAATATTCTTAATTGAATTCCATCATTATCTTTCCACATGCTGCCTGCTTGACTTTTAGGTTCCGCAAAGCATACAATTTCTCCGTATTTTGCCATAATTTAATATTTTATATTATATACACAAAAGGCAGATAGTTTAACTTTGAAAAGTTTTAAAACTTTGAAAACTTTAATGAATATATAAATAAATTAATACTTATAAACATGACACTTTACACACCTGCGCAAGTTGCAAAATTATTCGGCGTATCAACTAACACAATCCGAAACTACGAATCTCAAGGTATTATTCCTAAAAGATTGCCAAGCGGTTATAGGAAATACACAATTCAAAACATCAAGGAACTTGTGGACCTTTTAGGAATTGACTCCGATGAAATTAAAAAAATTCTAACAGATGAACAAAACTAAATACTTTTACGTTTACAAACTTGTACATAAGGAAACTGACGAATTTTACATAGGTTCTAGAGTTTGCAATTGTAAACCTGAAAAAGATATAAACTATCTTGGTTCAATGAAAACATGGAAAACCGATAAATCGAAACTTTTAAAATCAATTCTTAAAACTGATTTTACTGCGACTGAGGATATGATTGAATTTGAAAGTAAACTTATATCAGAAAACATTAAAAACCCACTAAATCGAAATTACCACATTCCTAATTTAGGTTTTAGAACACACGGCAAAACTGCAGTTAAAGATAAAGATGGCAATGGGTTTCTTGTTGACGTTAACGACGAAAGAATACTAACAGGCGAACTTCATCATGCGTGTAAAGGAAAATTTACGGCGCAAGACAGAGATGGAAATACTTTTCAAATTGCAATAAACGATAATATGTTTTTATCAGGTAACGCTTTCGGTTTAGCGAAAGGGATGCTGCCTGTTAAAGATAAAGATGGCAATACGTTTCAGGTTAATAAAAACGATCCTAGATTTATTTCAGGCAATGTAACATCAATTTTTAAAGGAAAGGTTGTTGTAATTGATAAAAATAATAATACACTACAAGTAGATACTAACGATCCTAAATATATTTCTGGGGAATATGTGCATAACACAACAGGAAAGACAACTGTTAAAGATGAAAATGGAAATACGTTCCAAATTAACACAAACGATGAAAGATATGTATCAGGAGAACTTCATCATATGAATATTGGTAAAGTTCCTGTTAAAGACAAAGAAGGCAATAGCTTTCAAGTTGCTAAAAATGATCCTCGACTTTTATCTGGTGAATTACAGCATGTTACAAAAGGTGCCAACATCGGTAAATGTATCGTTAAAGATGCAAATGGCAAAATATATCGTGTAGATCGTACAGATCCTCGGTTCATATCAGGCGAACTTGTGCATATTGCAGCAGGAAGAATTACTGTAAAGGACAAAGAGGGTAATACATTCCAAGTTGATAAAAACGATCCTAGATATTTATCAGGCGAATTAATCAGTATTAACGCGGGTATGGCGTGGGGAACTGGAAAAGATAATACGCCTATCAGAACAAAAATCGATGATCCAAGATTTAAAACTGGAGAATTACAGCGAGGTCGAAAATACAGAATACGTTAGTCACGTTTATTGTAAACCGTAAACTCTTCTTCAGGAACGAATACCAATTCGTTTTTAGCACGAGTACATGCGACGTAGTCTATGTTGCGTTCTTGCTGTATGTCCATATCCTTTTTCGCCCATGGTGCTTGTAGGATTTTTGGTTCAATGATAAATACTTTGTGCGATTCTAAACCTTTAACTTTATGAATTGTTGAACAACAAATTCCTGCTTTATTATCAGCAAAGATTGCAGCAATCAATGATGTTAATTCAGAAACCTTACTTAAACGTTTTGAATCTGTAAGAATTTCCATTACTTGAATTTTTTCTTCGAAATTTCTGTACGATGTTGTGTTTGTTGCCTCTTCAGGTGTCATTCCTAAGCCCATCAATTTAACTCTAATTTTTGAAAGGTCACCGTAAAGTGTTGAAATTGCACCTTTAATAGTTGGGCGTTTTGTTTTCTCCAACATTGTGATTAAGTTTTTTCCTATATCAGAACCTTTAACGTATGCTTTTTTATGTTGAGCAATAAATTTCATACAAAGGGTAACAAGTGGACGAGTTGTACGGCAAAGAAAATGAAAGCACCGATAATTAAAATTTGTCCTTTTTGCTTAATTGAATTTATTGCAAAACGAACAAAGTCAGTTTTTTGTTGTAGATCGCATGCGCAAACATATGCAGCAAACAAACCCGAACGTATTGCATTAAGTTCTTTAAATGCAAAAGCTAGATGGACGGATGCTACATTCAGAAATCATATGTTAGAAGAAATTAAAAATTTTGCATCATCTGCGGAATTCAAAGAAAAACAGTCGGTTGTTCAAAAGGAAAGACAATCTCATCAATCGGTAAAAGCGGAAATTAGCAAACGTTCCAAAGAACAATGGGCAAGACAAGAAACGAAGGAAAAACAATCTGCATCGCAAAAAATTGCGCAAAATAAGTCAGACGTTAAAGAAAATAAGTCACACAAACTTAAGCAAATAACAAATGAATGGCACTGGCGTAAAAGACAATCCCAAAATATGTTAAATTTATGGAAAAATGCAGATTATGCAGAACGTGTATTTGCTGGAAATAAAGCAGCAATGTATAAACGTTACGATTTTATATTGCCATCTGGCACAATAGTAAAGTTGCAAGGATATGAACCTCGCGCATTGCGTGAACTGTTAGAAACTTATCATGAATCAGATATAGTAATCGGCGTTAAAGAAATGAATTCCGTCATAGGAACAATTTCGTATTTGTTTGAAAGTAAAGAAAGAACATATTATCCAGATTTTTATATAAAGTCAACTAATACAATAATAGAAGTTAAAAGCACGTGGACGTTTGAATCGGAAAAGGAAAAAAATATAGCAAAAGAACAAAGTTGTTTATCAAAAGGATTTGCTTTTAAATTTATTATTTATTAAATCGTGCAAATGCCTTCTCTGTTATAAATATTTTTCTCGACTTTTTAAATTCTAACAAATTCTTAGACGAAGTATAGCTCATTGCACTTGACAGATAATGTTTAAAATTTTCAACCCAACCGTCAATTGTGTATTCAACAGGATTCATTCTTGTAATTCCTTCCGACGTTTTTATTACGTCAGCGCCTAAAGATTTTTGTGCACCTTTAGTACTCATTCCTCTAAATTTTTTGAAAAATTGAGTTCCGTAATTAAATGCAATTTCTGTTTCCTCTGCATATTGATTCACCTTTTCACCTGGTTCAGTCCAGCCATCGTTCTTTTTATTTTGTTTGTATGTATCGCCACAACTTTCCAATGCTTTATTGAAAATTGAACCAATCATACAAAAATCAGCACCTAACGCAAGTGCTTTAAGTATATCTGAGTAACTTTTAAATCCACCATCTGCAATTATTTTTGCAGGTTTTTCTAATCTTAAAGACATTTCATAGCATTCAGAAATAAGTGATGCCATTGGATAACCTATTCCTGTTTGAACAGTTGTAAGACACCCGCTGTTATGAACAATAATTCCGTTTATATTATATGAATGATCTGTTTCTATACATAAATCATGTACTGTACCTTCGTAATATTCAACACTTTTTTTTATTTCTATTAAATTAAAACTTCGTTTTCCCATGATTTTATTCTTTTAAATTCGCATTTTAGATATGTTCGTATTTCTTCTTCTCGTATTTTATCTTTCTCTCGTAAGTTCCCATTTCTATCAAAATGATATGGCTCATCATATTCATATACAATATTATTTATTTCATCATAGCCATCAACAAAATAACCTAAATCTTTAATATGATATTCGCCGCCGTTCAATGCATGACATATTTGCGTATTTGTCTTTTTTGCAAGTTTATCAAAATACGTGCAGCCATTTACATTAAAATTGGGTTGATGAATACAACCGTTTGGAAAATACATTGCAATACGTTTAAGCATTGTAACTCTAAGATTTCTTCTATGTTCTGTTGAAAATTCGCGGCCTTTTAATGATTCTGATATTTTATCTAAAATGTCATTCCATTTATCTGTTTCTTTTAACTTTCGTATCGCGTTTTTCATATTTTGTTTGTATGCTTCAAACTTTATATCTGCCACTTCTTTCCCATATTTTTCTTCCCACACAGAATAAACAGATTTACCAAACATTGGATTATTATCGCATGAACTCGCAAACTGTTGTCTCACTTTGTACGCTTCAAACTTTATATCTGCCACTTCTTTCCCATATTTTTCTTCCCATACAGAATAAACAGATTTACCAAACATTGGATTATTTTCGCCATCGTATTTTCCTTTCATCCCATCAGACCAATGTTTTTTCATTTCTGGAGAATGCCGTTTATTATAAAACGGATTATTTTCGCCGATAAAATTTTCTTTGATATGATTATCCCACATCGAATTGCCTGTTTCTTCACCATACTTTCCAATCCATATTGTCTTCAAAGATTTTTCAAACATTGGATTATTTTCGCCTTTAATTCTGCATTTTCTACATAGAAAGATTTTATCCAATTTTGGCCGTGATCTTTGAACAGTTTCATGTCCGCAATCGCTGCATATAATTTTATTGAATTTCATATTTGCTTCCTTTGCACGCATTTCATTGCCATCAATAAACTTAAATACAAAACAATTTTTATTTTTTAATTCATACGCAATAACTTGAACGTCATCAATATAAAATGTCGGTATTATTTTTGTTTCCATTTCTTGTTTATTTTATATATAAAGAATATGAAATGCAAATTATACAAGAATTGGAGTTGGGCTAATATTGAATCAATAAATGTGTGTTTTCATCCAAATCAACAGCAGATATCCATTTTGCATATGCTGATATGTTATCATCATCGACTATATCTTTATACTTTTTGTCAATAACGTAGTATTCATGATTCATTGTTGAACCTTCACCATTAATAAATATTATGTCTTCTTCTTTATTATATGTATATGTTTCTATTACTTTTTGCCATATGTTTGTGTGTGTTAAGACATAATCACCAACTTTAACATCTTCTATATTTTTCAATCCTGTTTTTGTCAAAACTTTTGTTCCTCTGATGAAACAGCCGCCTCCAATACCGCAACGAATTGCATCGGCGCCAGCAATTGATAAATCCCAATACGTTTCTGGATTAGCAATATTACCTACCATAAGATACAATTTTGTTCCGTATTTTCTTTTTGCTGCACCGATAGCGGATGACAAACTTGCCATGTGTCCATTAGCAATATCAATAAGTACATAATACGTTCTATCATTACCTAAGATTAATTTAGATAATGTTGAATCTTTTAAAAACAAATCAGTAAATTGCGTTAAACTGTATGATTTAAAAATTTTTGCAAAATCGCTGTAATCTTGAGACCTTGCATCTTGTACTCTTGGAAATACTGCATATATGTTATTATTCAAAAAATATTCATAGTTATCATTATTAATAACAGTATCCATTGGTGCTGTCATAATTGGTAACATGCCATCATCATTAAACAAATTGCATTCGCTTCTTGATGAAATTTCCGTCGATACGGATGGGACGATAAGAATATCGTCAAAATCAAATTTTCTTTCTATCATCTTTTCCTTTTTTAAGTGCTTTTTCGATTCCGTCGCATATTGCAACAAAATCTGGGTTTAACGATTGTCTTAAATATACGCCTGTGCCTTGTAATGAAGTTTCGGCATAACACTCAACAAGTTCGATAATTCTATTCTGAATTTCTTTTTTATTGTGTTTCCAATCAGCGCCTTTTGTTTCTTTTGACATTTCAATCATTTTCATGATTGCTTTTAGTTCTTTATCAAAATCCATAAATTAATGTTTTAGTTTACAATTATCAAAATGAAATAATTTAAAATTACTTTTTCCAGATTTTCCACAATGCGGGCATTCGTACACTGGTCTATATTGGTTTTTTGCAATTTCCCGTTTCTTTTTACGAAATGCTTCACGTTCTTCTTCTGTCATCTTTGCAAAATATGCTTTACTAGTTTCGCGTAATTTTTCACGCCGTTTCTGTTTATCATCTTCGGACTTTGCATCAATTGTTTGTTTGAATTTTGCTGTGCGTTCTTTAAGTTTATCTTCTGACATATTCAATACACGTTCGCTAGCATCTTTGCGGATTTTTTCTTTATGTTCATCAGTTAAATTATTAAACGCATTCCGTAAATTCTCTTTTTTCAATTCTCTTTCATCGTCTGTTAAATTACGCCATTGTTGTCTTACATTTTCTTTGCAATTTTCTTTCTGTTCGTTTGTCATGTTAGACATTCCTTGCTTTACCGCATTTGCAATATTTTGTCTTTCATCTTGCGACAATTTTGACCATCTTTTCTGCATTCCAAGAGAATGCTTTTGCTTTTGTTCTTCCGCAATAATATCAGATTTATAAATCTCGGCGTATGTTTTTCCTTTTAATGCATCAGATAATTTTGTTCGTGTTTCCGCAGTAGGACTATAATCCAGTATCAATTTACCGCCGCCAGTGATTAAATTCATACATAATGGCTCATTTATTAAAGTGATTGTTACAATTTCTTTTTCTCTTAAAACAACAGATGCTCTATCTTTGCAATATTCTAAAATTTCAGTTTTAAAATTGTTACGTCCATACTTTTGTATTGAACGCCACAAATATAATCCCGAACCAATGTAACCATCATTCAAATCAAAAGTAGAATGCATACCGATATAAAACTTATTATTTATAAGATTTGTTGTTTTATAAATATAATGATACGTGTGAGGTTTCCTTGCCATAACTTTAATTTTTATTTATATATTAAAGTTTACGGTACATTTTATTCACGCCCAATATCCTCTAGCGTCAGTGCCATCACCCATATCCCAATCACTATCTTTGTCAATGTTGACAACACCAGTTCCTTTTATGATAGTGTTCATTTCAGCCCATTCTGCATTGGCAAGATCATTAGCTTTTCTGATACATTCTGAACGTTCTTCTGCTGTTTGTTTGCCGTCTGTTGTAACCACACGATATAATTTTTCGCCTTTAGGTTTGTCTTTTGTTTCTTCTATTAATTCAAAATCGAATTCTTGGTCATATAGATATCCACAGCGTTCAGCGTAATCATCTTTTAAATGGTTTTCACAAAGTTCAATCCAACGTTTCATTTGTTTGACTTTTAACCCTTTGCTTGTATTTTCTTCATAACCTTTATCTATATCGGCTAATAGAATTCCCATTTGAAATTTTTGCATTTCAAGAATATATGCGTAATCCCATGGACGCATTTTAGTTACAACTTTGAAATATTTTCTTAATGCCCAAAACGTCCATTTTGCATCATAATACAAATCAACCCATTTAAGCCAAAAGTAATATTTAAGATTAAAAAGGAAGATATCTTTTTTAGTTCTTTTCATATTTTTTATTTTTTATCTTTTTTGCAATATGCATCCCATGCACATAATATTTCGTAAAATGCATCAGTACTATCTGCTAAATATTCTTTATTATCAATTGTTGCTTCCATTGGCGTTTCACCAAATTGACAATCATACATAAACCATTCAAGCCAATTCGATTCGCATTCTTCTGGTGTATCACAATGCTCAACTGTTATAGCCCACAATCTTTGAAATGCCAAATTCAATTGAACAGATAATGTTGATGCCATATTGCCATCAATGTATGTTTGCATGAATTCTGTAAACTTGTTTTCAAGTTCGTGTTGTTCTTTGACTGCATTGATTATGTAATCAAAATCTTTTTTACTTATCATCATCAATATCTTTAATGTTGAACTCTACATTTCCTGTTCCGTTCATTTCGATTGTTGCTCGAACAACTTCCCCGAAATCTTCACCTTCCGCAATTTTTGCAAATTCTTTCAATTTGCTTTCGTCCATTTCATTAACTTGACTAATGATATCGTACAACGTTTTAATCAGTGCAGCATCGGCTTCAGTTAATAAATTTGCGCCACATTGAGGACATGGTTTGTTTAACCATTCTGCAATTACAGCATCAGCATCTGTCCATAAGACGGTATTATCTTGCCATCCGCATTTTGGATTATCGCATTTTATCCCGTTGCTTTCGATTTCAACATTTACTTTTTCTTTTGCCATTTTTTTGATTTTTATTATTAATGTTTCCTTTTCCAAATGATTATCTAAAAAGGGACTGTTCGTTGTGATTGTTCCATCTGCAAGTTCATAATAGATTTTGCCATCTACCGAATAAACAAGTGGAATACCACGTTCTTTGTTTTCTAATTGTACTTCACGAATTGCTTTATTACCAATGCTTTGAATTTCAAATCCTTTTAAGTACAAATTAAGATCATCAAATTTTTTGACTTCCATAATTTATTTTTTTTACAAACAACGTCAAACAGTTGTTTTTATGTACCCATGATTATAAGGGTCTCCTTCAATGTGGTTTAGTTTATATTCAGCAAGTATTTCAATTACAATGTTTTTCATTGCTGTTGAATTTCCTGTTACAAAAATAACATCAACATTTGCATTCCAGTGTCTTTCAATTTCTCGTATAATATCATTTCTAACGGATATGTGAGAACGTCCATGCAAATCTAAAACGTACATATTTATTCAAATTTATAAGATTTCAGTGTTTGAAATCTTTTTGTTAAATCGTCAATTTCTTCTGGAAAGCAAGGTCCTATACCTATGCATGTTATTGTCGGTTCAGTGAAAACTGTATAACCTGCATCTTTTATTATTGCAACAGGAATGTTTCTTGCTTTCACATCTTCTGCTAACTTTAATAATTTGTCAAGACTTTTGCATCCCAATATAATTTTAACAAATGGTCCATCTAACCAAAGTTGTAAAGCAGAACCTTCCTTTGTAATTAATGTTCGAACGTCGCCAGACTTTGTCATTTGATTATACACAGGTGCTTCACTTGCATGCGATATTTGTGCACCTAATTTGCCCATTGGCATAACTAAATCGGTTCTTACAACAATAACTTGTTTTGGTAAATTTTGAGGCATATTGCTTTTTATTTGTTTGATTTATATATACATAACTATCCGTTAGTTTTCTACTATATGCAGTTCATGCGCTTCAATATTCAACGGCACTTCTAATTTTTTGCGCATTTTATCCATCACGCATAACGGAACTTGTTCTTTTTCTGTTCTGCTTAAATTTTGTTTTACACAATCAGCATAAGGTGTTGCAATAAAAATTATTTTTACATACGCCTTATACGAAGTGAACAATGAAATAAGTCCTTCTCTCATTTGTCTTGTTATGTTAGTTGCATTCCAAACAAAATCAATTCCTTTTGCCATATATTCTTTGGCAGTTTTCTTTGCTTCTTGAATAACACGACCTTGTTCATCAGTCGGCTTTATTTTTAATCTTCTTCGTATTTCGTCTAAAGATATCACAGGTATTCCTGACATATGTTTCGATATGTAATAATCTTTACCCGAACCAGGCAAACCTACCATCATGCATACGGTTGATTTTGTATCATCAAACGGACAATCTGAATGATGATGTGTTCTTTCAACAAGATACTTATATTTTGCAATTCCTGTTCCGAATTCGTATGCACCGTCAATAAGATCCAAATCAAAAGCTAATAATAAAAAGTAATCAATTGCTTCAAGTCTTTTATCAATGTCTGATGCAATTCTTCCTTTAAAATCACTTTTTGTCATGTAATAAAGATTGTCCATTCTGCAATCTTGTGACATTTTAATAATTGAACGTTCTTGTTCTTCTCTTGTTTTATCAATAAGCCATGTAGGTTTTCCATGATATAGAATAAGATTGCAAATTTCGATACGATCCAAAATAGGCATCTTATCACCATTAATTATTGATACTTTAAGGTTCTCTAATAATTCCCATGCAATTTTTGCGCCTGTTGCTTCGTGTCCATGTGCTCTAATTTTGCCATCCTCTAATTTTGAGACTATCGGTTTTGCAATATCATGAAGTAACAATGCATAATTTATAATTGTTATGTCATGCGCGCATAACGATAATTCTTCATCAATTCCGTCAAGTTCATTACAAATTTTTTCAAATTCGTCAAGAACCATTTTTGTATGTGTTAGCACATCGCCTTCACCGTGCCAGTCTGGATTTTGTTCGCATAATGACATTGCATTTAAGTATGGATGCAATTCTTTCCATTGCGGAACAACATAATCATAAAATTTACTCATTTCTTATAATTTTAATAGTCCTTGTTCAATATGTCCCGAATATAATTCTCTAAGTTTATCGTGTCCGATATTCAATATTTCAGATTCAAGTTTCGCTCTCCTCCAATTTTTCGACCAATGTTCATCGGTTTTCACATGTTTTGCTCTTACATATTTGTAAACAGAATTGTAAAACATGTCATTTGGAAATTCTTCTTGTATTCTAGCAACCACGCCTTCTTTAGGTGATTCAAATATCATATCGTTCGATAAATGAGATGTGTGTGTCATCAAATCATTTATTATGTCTTCCATTGTTTGCGGCTGTTGAACACGGAATTTATTTTCAACTCGCCAGTTTGATGAATCAACTCTGAAAAGAATCGGAACAGTTACAAAATCAAACATTTTTGCCCAATATTCTGTTTCCTCCCACGATAAGAAAACATCATGTTTCATATTTCTTACACCAAATACGTAAAAGTGTTCCTGCAATCCAGAATAAATAATAGAATGCTCACCATACATATTTTCGCCACAAATTTCAAGGTCGAAATCTTTTAAATCATTTTTGATTGAATCCCATTTGGGTTTAAGCCATTGCGCCCATGGGTTTTTTGTTGGTGCTGTTCGTGATCTTGCAAATAAACCGTATTGTGATAACGAACTATTATGCACTAGAATATCGTTTGCGTAAAAGTTATGATTATTTTTTGTTTCAATATCGTATCTTTTTGACTCGTGACTTACGAGTTTTTTAATTGACTTTAGTTTCATTTTTCAATTTTTTAATTATTGCATCATACAATTCAACGTCTGTTAACTTATTAATTTCAGATTCCCATAAATATAAAACTTTATATCCGTACGACAACGCAATATCATTTTTCATTTTATCTTTTTCCCATAATTGTTGCGCAGTAACCCAGCTGCCTGGATGTTTTAGCACATCGTTAGCACAATACTTTGACGGATTTGCGTGCCAAAAATCGCCTTGCACTTCTAACAATATCTTTGTTTTGTCAAATCTGAAGTCATAACTTTTCCGATTTATCCAAAATTGCGCAGTATATGTTATATTATTATCTCTTAATATTTTTGCAACGCGCGTTTCAATTTTTGACACATATGCTTGTCTTTTTTGAATGACTGCTGTTTTTTCTTCTTGCGATAAATTATTCCACCATTTTTGATATTGTAATTTATTATATTCGTGAATTTCATATTTTCGTTCATCAGAAACATTCTCCCAAAAATATCTAATACTTTTCGATTGCGAAATTGCGCGAGACTTATTAGATTCATCGTATAGCCAAGCAAAATTATTTTCTGTAATATAATCTTTAAATTCTTTATCTTTAAAAATGTTATTAACGCCATAATGTAATATAAATGTGTTTTCTTTTTTCTTTTGAACTGCATCAACTTTTGATACATTATCAACACCATATTTTTCATTACACGTTTTTCTATATTTTTCTTGCGATATAAGATTACTGCTTTCCTTTATATTTCTTTTGTGAATTTTGTAATAATCAATAAGAAATGATACTGTTTTATTATCTGTACCAAATTCTGCGTTAAACATTGGCAGACTGTACAATTCTATTTCATATTTCTTAACAAAAAATTCTTTTGTTAATGAAGGAAAATTATGTAAAATATAATCATATTTAATGTCAATCCTATCTTTTATAATATTATGTTCTTTTGCGCATTTATAAATATGCAAACTAGGCAAAATCTCTTTTTTGCAATATGGACATGTTTTCATGTTTATTTTATATATTCATATCATTACTGAAAAATTTGAAACTTTCTATCTTTTCAGTAAAAAATCATCACCTTCTTTTAAATCGTTAACTTTTCGATAACATTGTAAGTCTACGAGCCATACACGATGATTACCTGTTAATATTAAGGTTTTACCATCTTCTAATTCTAATTCATACCAATCACCAATATTATCAAGAATTGACCAATTCATAACATATTGGAATTCTTCTAATTCCGTGTTAACATTATATGTGAGGACTCTTCCTTTATATTCATTTTCGCAGAGCCATTTAATTGTCTTTTTACCGTCAAATTCTGTTATGATAAGTGTGTCAGCATCAAGACAATTTTCGCCATCAAGTTTTTCTGTTATGATAACAGGTCTTTTGTAAAGAATATTTGTATTTTTTGCAATCCTATCATCTGATGTTGTACCAGGTGAAAATGGAAAATGATAAGTTCGAGGATACTTATCAACAATAGGATCATACGGTTTATCGAAATCTTTAAGACGAGATTGTATGATCTTTTGAACATTTGCATTGCGGAAGATATATCCTTTCAATCTTCGTCCATCTTTTAAAATTGGATTTCCCCATTTATCATAATCCATAACAAATTCGTTAAGTGATAAATCGGAAGGATATAATATGTTTTTTATTTTTGCGTGCGATCTTAAAAATTCGCAAGATATTTCAGTTTCCTCTGCCAACATATGATGTTCAAAACACAATGAAACACCGTTATCTAAATAATAACCGCCGTCATCGAATAACGAACGGTCGATTATATGATGTGCATCAACTGCAGGTTTTCCGCATATAACGCATTTATGATTATCTCGTTTGAATACAGATTCTTTGAATTCTGTTCTATTTAACAATGTCTGATTCATATATAATTTATTTTATATTATATACACAAAGTGTTCAAAGTTTATAAATTTATGATTTTAAAATTTCTGGCCATGCTGCATAATCAACATTTTCAGACATGCAATATTCGCGAACTGAACGCTTTTGAGCAGCAGACATTTTATCAGGCAATACAAAATTAGGTGGGTCAGTCCAACCTAATATACGAGCCCATCCCATATCTTGTAGAATTTCATAATGATATTTGCCAAATTGCTTTTCAACAAATCCGTATTTATCGCAAAGTTCTGGACAATTGTCTTTTAAGTAATCTGCAGCAAATTCTTCATGACACGCAAAACCTACCCAATGAACATGGCCTGACGGTTCAATCCAACAAGATTTATATGTTCTACGAACAACTTCAATACTTACTTCTTCAATTTTTTTAAGTTCTTTTGTTCCTTCGGTTTTTGCAACTTTTGGTTTTCTTGTTGCTTTCTTGCGTTTTTTTGCAAACACTAGTCTGCCTTCAATAACAGGAACAGATAAAATAGTATCATACGGTTTTGCATTTGTTTTCTTGAATGAAAGAACAACCCATTCAAATACTAATTGAAAATCGAATTCTCTGCATAATGAAGGTATTTGGTCGTCAACCCAATTTCTTGCTTCATATATTGAGTCGAATGTTGTATCTTCAATAACAGTTTCAAAAACTGCTTTGTAAAAAGATGCATTCTCGCAATACGTACAATAAAATATGAGTTTTGTGTTTTTCATTATATTAAAACTTTAACAATTTTTGAATCAAAAGATCCATTACTTTCAACGATAACAAATTGCTTGGGATACTTTGAATTTTCATTTAAATTTATCGCATGAATTTCACATTCTTCAGCAGAATCAAAATAATGTTTAAATTTACCGGTTGCTGTTTTTGAATTTTTATTACCTTGTACTCTTAGTGAGCCGTATTGATAATAATATAAAAGATATGTTAACATTTTTTGTTTGTTTAATTGTTAAAAATCAAATATACAACATTAATGAAGCAATAGCAATAGATTATGCATTAAAATTTTTCTGGCTCTCCTTGTTTTTCTTCAATTAATTTGTAAAATTCTGCATGAATTCCAGGCCAAGATGAATGCACTCTATATGCAGGAAATTTAACATTTTGTTTTTCGCATTCTTTTTTCAAATATTCAGCACAATCCAAACCTGTTTTAGGACCAAGTATGTTATAATCGAAAGATACAAAATTTGGAATACCGTTTTCCTCAATTACATTGATAAAATCGCCATACGATAACGCTAATTTGAATTCCGCAGTATCATAAATTGATTCATCACCAGGATAATCACGACAATGTTTTGGTTGACGTTCATCGTCAAGAAATAAATTATAACTCATAAGTTGCAAGTTTTTCGTTTAATTCGTTAATGTATTTTTGGTAAGAATTGATTGTGTTTTTTATTTCAGCAATTTTACGTTCGCGAACAAGTTTTATTTTTGTTGCAATTTCTTCATCGGTTGCTTTGCGAAATTGCCCTAGCATTAAACCCATATCAGAATCAGCAACTGAAACCGTTTCACCATAGTTATAGAATTTTTCAATTTGATATGCTTCACCAACGTTTCCTTCGCTATTGTAATTTACGTAGTATTCAGCAAATCTTTTTCCTTTTACCGGAGCGTGATTATCTAAAGCAGTAACCCAATCACCAACTTTTAAATTTTCAAATGATGTTATCATGCCTTGTTTAAGATATGACTCATACATTTCTTTTGCTTCGGAATAATTTTCAGGTTTGTACGGATATAAATTACGCAATGTTTTCAACATTTTTGCCGAATGATTACGGTATGCAGTTGATGCGTTTATATATTTTTTATTGGTTTCCATAATGAGTGCTGCGCGATTAACACCTGCGGTATTGCAAAGGGAATTATCTTTAACGATATGAGATATAAGACGTTTATATATGCAATGATTTCTTTTGGATTTGTTATCATATTTTTAAAATTTTGTTTTGTTTAATTGTTAAAATCAAATATACAACATTAATGAAGCAATAGCAATAGTTATGCAACTTTTTTTATTTTTAATGTTAACATAAATTTTGACATCAACAAATCTCGAAATCTTCTAAGAACTTCGGGCTTATCCATTTCTGAACCAATTTTGACTGTAAAGAAAATATCAAATTCGTCATGTTTAATATAAGTACCGCCGCATTGCGCCGCGCCTACAAATAAGTATTGTAATGCTTTTTCTGCCGTCATTTTATTTAAAGATAAATTTAACAATTGCTATCTGTTCATCAACGGTATATCCGTTTTTTATTCCTTCTTCAATATCTTTTGATATGTTATTCATGCGAACAATAATTCTATCATCTGATAAGAATTCTTGCCAATCAGATTCATTCATCCAAGATTCTCTGAAAACATCTGATAGCAATTTTTTGATTTCTTTTTCGTATTTCATATTACCCGAAAATTACTTCTTGATACACTATTGATTGTAAAAGCGAATCTGCAGTACATGCATCATCATTGCCTTCAACGTAATCAATTAAAGTTGTTGCCGGTGCAAACTTGTAGTTTTCATGCACCATTTCTAGGGTAATTTCGCGATTATATTCGCCTTCGCATTCCTCATCAATAATTTGCAATGTTTTACCATTTCTCAATATTTCAACAAGTACATCTTCGAAACAAATAGTTTCACTTGGGATTTCGTTGTTCAACATTTTTGCTTTAAGTGAACATTTTGCATCAAGATAATCGGATTGCATATAGTCAAGTCGTAAACCGTATCCTTGGAATTCAGAAATTCCGCCATTGCATAAAGCTGAATGAAAGTATTCTTCAGCTTCTTTTTTTGATAAAATAATTTCCATATTCTTATTTTGCTAAAAGTGAATCAAATATTTCTTTTTGCGATTTTGTCATATCAGGAACGTATATGAATTCATAATTCTCATATGCATGTTCGATACGTAACATTTTTACTCGTCTTGAATAAATGCCATTTGCTGTTTCTTCAATTTGCTCGATGATATCATCAGTATCATCAGTATGTGGTTTTGCTACTGCAATTGCGGTTAGTCTTGCAATGTATTCTGCTTTTTCTTTTTGCAAGGAATCAGGAACTTCGTCGTTAATTGATATTTTGTACTTTGGATACTCCTGGCTTTTCCATTGCGCCTTTTGATTTTGGTGTACACGCAATAACAAATAATGTTAAAATTATAGCAATAGCATTGGCAGATACAACAAAACGTGTGATATAACATTTCATAATTTTAAGATTTAAGATTTATCAATTAATTAAAATCAAATATACAACATTATGAATGCAATAGCAATGGTTTATGCAAATATTTTCAAAAAATGTGTAAAAAAAAAGGAACCCGATTGAGTTCCTTTGTGATGTTATAATAATGTATGTTTATTTGTTATATTTCTTACCGCTGAATACATCGGATTTGATGACATAGTTTACTAATTTTTGAGATCCCATGTCAAATAAGTTATTTGTTGAAACAATAAAACACCAATCAGAATACATTTTTATAACAAATACATCCTTTGCAACTTCGTTTACTTTGCCGCCATCATGCGACAATTTCTTTAACGCTAATTTAGGACTATCTGCAGATACTGTTGTTGAACCGTAGTTATTGCCTCTATTTGCTAATGCGCTTTCAATTGCTCCTTTGATTGTTTCTTTACCGACGCCGCCCATGCTAACACTTATGACATAATATTCTGTTCCGTATTCGATAAGACCCCACTTATTTAATTGTTTTGCAATTGCTGGATATTTTTCTGGCGTAAATAAATCAAAGTGTGATTCAAAGTCAGAAATTTCTACATCACTATAATGTTCTTGATTAGGATTTGCATACGTTAAGTATACATACTGTTTTTTTGGAGAATATTGTGCAGCTTTCTTTATATACGGTTCTCCCTTTAAAAACCTTCCTATGTCACCATTCAAATTACTTGTGCATATATAAATTTCTAATGGCTTTTTAGCAGCTTCATTAACAAATTCAAAGCTATCAAATGTAGGTATTCTGTTTTTCATAATTACTTTTTCTTTTTATTGCATTCGTATAAATTTGATGTAATTTGTGGTGGCAATTGCTCAAATTTCATATCAGCATATTTTTCACAATCATCAGGATCTTCGCACGCGCCAGATACTGCTTCACATCTATCATCAAAACTCATTTTATCCCATGTTTGTTTTGTAATAAGAACTTGTTTGCCTTCATTTGTTTTGATTTCATCATACAGTTCTTTCAACTTCTTACCGCCAAATTTGCTTATAAGATTTTTAAATTCGTCTTTGAATCTTTTTTCAAATTCCGCAAAAGTATCGCATTCATCAGCTAATGCATAAACGTCAGAAAGATCTGATTCGTTTACAAAACTTTCATTTGTTTCGCTTTGAACTCTGTTATACAACTCGTGCAATTTCACACCTTTAAAATTACGAACAAATTGTTTAAAATCTACGTTAAATCTTTTGTCGAATTCTTCAAATGTATCACATTCTTTTGCTAACGATTCTATATCAGATAGTATGTCAGATATTTCTTTTTCATTAACTTTTGATTCGTTGATGTATTCATCGAGTGTAGGTATTCTTCTTTCCATTATATGTACTTTATTTTATATATTCCAATTATTTAATAGCATTTATATAATAATTTCGCTCAAAGTATTTAGTCAAACTTCCATGCATATCAGGACCATAATTTTTGAATGATTTTTCTAAATTTGAATACGATGGCCTTTGGAATACCGTCATGGGAACTGCAAGATACGATTTGTCATTTCTTTGAATATCGCATAAAATCCAATCCCATATGTCTCTAAGGTTATTATCGTTTAAATCTGTTATATGTTCTGTTCTTTTAATAATTTCATCAAATACCGTATGATTGTAACATATTGCATGCGCTAACAAACCTTCCTTCAATTTCAATAAATTGGCAGATGATTGAAAAACATAAGTATTTAACCAAACGCCAAAATACAAAAGTTCCCAATCAGTTTCCTGCACTTGACACGTTGCTTTATAAATTGTATTATGAACAGACTTTGCATTACGGAAAATTACATCATCTTCAAATATCAGGATATTTTTTAATCCTTTATCTTTTGCATATTTTATTAATGTAGAAAAAGATTTCAAACAGCCTAACGGGCCATTTTCATTTTCGATTGCAGAGAATCTTTTAACCCTATCTTTAATTCCAATTGCATCAAATTCGATTAAGCATTCTTCCCATCTATCTTTACGGCTATCTAAATTGATACACCAAATTTCTTCAAAAAAATCAAATGGATTGTGTAAAGGCTCACTGTTTATCGTTTTGAATTGTGGCGTTATACCAGCAGCAATTAATTCGGTTGAAAATGTTTCTTCTGATTCAATAAAATCTTTTATGTATCTTTGGTTATACATTTTAATACAAAGATTCTTATGGTAATCAATTACGTTTTGAGCGTCAGAATACGATTCATATTGCAATGCAATCATGGGTGATGCCATTACTGTTATGTTATCATATTGTAATTTTTGCAATTTTACATCGTATATGTTTTCATGCGTATCGGTATACGAATTTTCATTGAATAATGATATTACTGAATCGTATATGTTTGCATTATAGCAAACAGCATGTGTATACGCAGCATCACGTATTTTTGCAAGGTTAGGTCGAATATGTCCAAAATCATGAACTACATATGCACCAAAATAAAATAAAGACCAATTGATTTCTTTTAATTGATTTACGCAGTTGCTTATTGTATTGATGTCAGCTGTAAATTCTACATCATCCTCAAATATAAGAATGTTTTTCAATCCTTTATCTTTTGCATATTTAATTATTGCAACATTCGATTTTATAATTCCATCGATGTGTGATTCGTGATTTTCAATTGCCGAAAACCGTTGAACACGATGCTCTATGCCAATTTTAGAAAATTCTTCAAGCGCATGATTCCATCTGTCTTTTCGACGGTCTAAATTAATACACCAAATTTCTTCAAAAAAATCAAAAGGGTTTGTGTCTATTGACATATTTATTCTTTATGAAAGATTGCTTCTAATATTTTGTTATCTGATTCCAAGAATTCTTGTACCTCAGCATAAGGTTTTAAAACAATGTATATTTCATTTACACCGTTTTTATCTTTTGTTCCAATAAATTCGATGCGGGTTGTATGTTTCTCTCTCCAGTTATTTGATATTTTACAAGTTCCTAAGATTAGAGTTTCTGCACCGCCGTTGATTATTTTCATGATTTCATAACATTATTTTATGTTATGGAGTTTTAAGTGATGCTACGCATTCTCTATAGCATGTCCACAATTTATTATCAATTTCGTATAACTTATTAACGTTTTCACGTTCGTCAGACCAAGGAATTTGAACTTTAAAATGATACACATTTTCTAGAACTTTGCCTGTTCCGTTACAATTTTCGCATGTCACAAAAGTACTATCTCTAAATCCATGTTCCTCTCGTTTACCACTGCCTTTACACGTTTCGCATAACTTAATATCCATTGTTTTATATATTACTTTGTTGTTGGACTTTCGAATGTTTATCTGATACTTTGGCACGTTCTTTTTCTAATGCACGTGTGATTTTACTCTTTGGAAAGAAAACCCTAATTAAAGAAACCGGAACTAAGGGTGCCCACCAAAATGTTAACCAAATAGGAATATGTCCTATTGCAAATAATGAAACTAAAATTGCAACAACTGCTATTCCGATTGTTCCAAAAAATATGTAATCAGCTATTCTCATTAATATGCATTTAAGTGTGCCATCAATTCAATTACGCCTGATGTTGCTGGTTTTTGTATATGAACAAAAGAGACATCAGATTTTGAATTTACTTCAGCAGGGTCGATTAAATAAATTTCAGTTGTGGTTGCAATATCAAGTAATGATGCTGCAGGATATACTTGTAAGCTTGTTCCTACAACGACAACAATATCAGCATCACGTACAATTTTTGCAGCTTCATGCATTTTAGGAACTGCTTCGCCAAAGAACACAACAGCAGGTCTGTAATCAGGTCTTTCTTTTAAATCTAAAGGAGCGTATCCTATATCAATTGTTTGCGAATTATCACCTCTTAATACATAAACAGGATCTTGGTCTTTACGAATTTTTGTTAATTCACCATGAATATGTAAAATATTTGTACTTCCCGCTCGTTCGTGTAAATCATCAACGTTTTGTGTAATCACATGTACGTCAAAGTGTTTTTCAAGTCGGACGATATTAAAATGCGCGCTATTGGGTTTTATTGATTCAAGATCTTTTCGTCTTTCATTATAAAACTCATTCATTTTATCTTTCATCGAATGCCAAGATCTGATATTTGCATATACAGCAGGATCATATTTTTCCCATAAGCCCCCTTTGTCACGATATGTATCAATTCCGCTTTCTTTTGAAATACCAGCACCTGTTATGAATACTAATTTTTGTTTCTTTTCCATTATTCTAAATTTTGTGTTATTACCGATATTGACTTAAGTGATTCAATCAACGCTTCTCTTGCTGGTAAATGTTTCCTACATGTGTATGTAATTGATAAAAATCCTAATATAAATTGTAAAGAATATTTTTCAGTTGACAATTTTGCTAGAATGTCATTGCATTCTTCGTATTTTTTTTCAATACATAAATCATCAAGTCTATCCATTACAAAATCTAATACACGTGCAGTACTTTCCATTGAAATAATGCAATCTAGCATTATGTAAAATGCTTTTGTTTTATCTTCGATACTTAAATCCGATTTATCTTCTTTATACATTGGATTATTTGGGTCAATGCATAAGTCAATTTCTCTGATTAAACCGCATGCTTCACGCCATGTGTATTCGTTTGTTTGTTCACCAATATTATTTGCAATATGTTCTAGAAACTTTTTTGTTTCTAGCAGTACCATATTTAGATGTTCGTTATTCTTCATCGTTATTCTTTAATTTTCTCAACTCGAGTATTCGCATATTAGGATTATTATTAATTTCTTGTTTTATCCAATCAGCATATTGTGCAGCAGTTTCTACTGAATCGAAATACAAACAAATTGACTTTGCATCTTCATTATTGCCTTGACATATGAGGATATATGGTCTCAAATAAACCGCATTATCAATAATTGCATAATAAGATAGCGCGCCAATATCTTCTAATGTAACTTTTGTTTGCTTAAACGTTACATCATTTTGTTTATTTTTTATGCATTCAGTTAATTTTGTTGTATAGATAGTATGCAAAGATTTATCATGAACTTCGATATCTCTAATATTATTTACATTAATGTATCTTTTAAATAGCATCCTTTTCAATTATTAAGTTATTTTTTAAATTATCTATCATGTATCGACGCCATAATCTGCTAACAGGATGTGGCAATTTTTTATGTTCAACTTTTAAATCGTCAAGTGCTTTACCAGCAGTTTTACCACATGCAATTATTGCAAACCAAGAATCTCTATCAATTGCTGATTTAACCCATTTTAAATCAACAGGAAACTTTGTATCTTTGTTATCTGCAATTTCTGGAGTTGTTTCAGTAAACCAAAGTTCAAAGTGTTCTTCAAGAGAAAGCAGTCTTGAATATGTTGCGTTTTTTCGATTGATGATTCTTGTATCATATACAGGAATCTTGAACTTGTTTTTACGATATCCGTAAAAATTTTCAAGTACAATAAGTATTTTTGGTTTTTCTTCCATTACGCAATAAGTAATACTTTTGATGCAATTCTTTCAACATTTTCAATATTTGTTTCTTTTGCAGTTTTTAATGCTGCAAGATAACCGTCAATGTATCCTTCTTTGGCAGCACCAAATTTATCTTCGGAAATTCTACCGACAGCATGCAATCCGTTATATGTATGAAATTTATCTTCAGCGTATTGCCATGCAACAAATTCTAGTTCATCATTCTCCATTGGTATCAATTTTATTTTATATACACAATGAAGGAAAAGTTTTACTATACAGCCATTCAGAAACAATTCTTTCGCAAAAAGTACCTCTTACTTCTTCACGTTCAGGATGCCATTGAACAAGCATACAATTATCGCCTGCCCACGCCATTTCTATAATGCCATCATCTGATTTTGCAACAGGATGGATATCTTGTCCCAATGTTTTTATTGCTTGATGATGTCTTGAATTAACTTCAGCTTGCATTCCATTGATTGCAATAAAATGCCAACTTGATTCTAAAGATGGCAGTGGCTCATTTGCAATTGCAACTGCATTTGCCGAATGATTTATTTTTGTTTGCGTTTCATTTAAAATGTCACCGTATAAAGTGCCGCCTAATGCAACATTTACTAATTGTAAACCACGGCAGATACCAAGAACTGGGATATTTCCGTATGCTGAACCAAACCATTTTGTTTCTCTTAAATCTCGTTCAAAATTTTTACCAATATCAGCTCCACCACAAAGTAATAACATGCTAAATTTATCGGTTATGAGTTCATCTTCGTTAAGTACATGGTATTTCAATTGACGGTATTCAAGCCATTCTAAATAATTATTTAGTTGATTCTTATGTGGCGGTGCAACTGCTATCATTTTGCTTTCATTTAAATTAATTACGTTTTCTTTTTTTTGCTGATTCGCGCATTTTTTGTTTCGTTTCGTCTGTTCGTTTTTGACCTCTCCTAGATTCTGCTGCTTTGTCTATAGATTCTTGCTTTTGTCTTACACCTCTTGTTATACCTACCAATTCACCTGATAAATATCTGGGGTCATCTCGTAAAACTTTGTATGTTTTACCTGATGCGTCTTTAACCATTACCATTCCCTTTGATATGTTTACCAATTCCCCCGATAAATATCTAGGATCGTTTTTATCAACTTGTAATGTACAGCCATTGGCATCTTTAACAGTTACTCTTCCTTTAGCAATACCCACCAATTCGCCAGATAAATATCTTACGTCGTCAGGTAATACAGAAAAATAATTGCCATTTGCATCTTTAACACTTATACGTCCTTTAAACATGTGAATTAATTCACCAGATACATATCTTGGATCATTTTTATCAACCATATGATAATTATTATCTGAATCTAATGTTGGCACAATGCCTTTTGTTACGCCAACAAAATTCCCAGATAAATACAGTTCGCTGTCTTTACGTAATAACTTCACATTTCCGTTAGCATCCTTTAGTGATGCTGCACCTGTTGTGTGAAAGCCAACAGATGGAATATGATAGTTTTCATTTAAAGGATCTTCAATCCATTTTGAAATTTCTTCAGTTTCAAACTTAATAGCATCTTCTCTACAAATAAAGTCATCTTTAATAATTTCCTTTTTTAGTTTTGTTTTGTTAGGTTTCCAAGTTTTCATTGAACCTAAATAAGAATCTAGAGTAGGATGAACTTCTGAACTTCTGGAACCTATATAGAATTGTTTAGTTTCTATATGTTCAATTCGATATACATAATGATACATACATTTAAATATTTTTAATTATTTATATTATATATCAAAATTGATATAGGAATAAATTAAAGTTTAATATAGGAATAAATTAAGTCTGTCGATTCTAAGATATGATATTTTAAACCTAAAGAATCAAGCCAACCTGTATAATTTGGCATTTGGTTTGGATGTGCAGGTGCAAGTGCTATCATATCTTAGGTGCTAATTTTCTAAAATCTGTTAATAATAACTTATGTGTTTGTTTGAATCTTGATTCCCAAACCGACCAATCCAATGGCATTTTTTTAATAGCATCAAGATAACAGTTTGCTGACGAATAATCAACTATTTTACCATGTGTTGCAATTTGAATACCAAATTCAACAATTCTTAAAGAATGAAACAATGATTTTTGTGCAATGTACGTTTCGCCGTCTGCAAGTTTCTTTTTTGCTTTAACCCATGAATTGCTTGATACTTGTGAAATTGAATGACGGAGTTTTTGCAAATTTAATTCAAATGTGTAATCGGTCTTTCCTTCAGACATGTGAGCAGGTAAAAAGAAGCATTCAAGTGCTGAAATTTCATGATTATCCAAATCTTTTTGAAAACCTTTTTCATTATAAAATGTGAAGTTGTTTCCTAAAATTTCAACAGAATCAATTTTTTCTTCTGGTTGTTCACGAACAACAATAAAGTCAAAATCCGATTCGGATGTGTTACACCCATATACCCGTGAACCATATTGGAATTTTGAAATAACTTTTGGGTTATCTAAACCGGGTTCGCATGTTAATTCTAATTGTGGCGCATCAACTATTGTGTTGAATATGAAATCTGCAATTGCAGTTTCAACTGCTGTTTCATTAGCCGCTGGCCTTCTTGCAGCATTCCACAATGCTTGTTTTTGTTCCTTTGTAAATATCATAACTCAATGTCCTTTCTTTTTATCATGTAATCTGAAATTTCTTTCTTCGTAATTCTTTTTTCAGATAGCAATTGTTTAATGAATGAATCAAAACAATGTATCTGATATTTTCGCAATTCATTTGATAAATTAAGTTTAACACACGTCTTTCTTAATCTGTTGATATCTTTTTGATAAGCAGATCTTGTTTTACTTTCAGAATCGTTTTTCATATTCTATTTTTCTCTATGTTTATGTAATTCTTTAATACGCTTTTCTTTTTCATTTTGAGTTTCATCATGAACTGCTTGCATTTCAGCGTCAAGTTTTGTTATAACAGCAATACCGAAAGGCCAACTGTTTATTTTGTTGCAAAGTGTCAGACCATTTTTTTCAGCAAAATCGGCAATTGCATTATCAATAACTTCACCTATATGAAAACATGCATTGCTGTTAAAACCGTTTAATGGCAACTGTTTATCAATACTTATTTCGTCAGTATATAAGCAATCAACAGAATATTTTTTATCAGGTCCAAATCCTCCCTTTGCAAGATACACGTCAAATTCAACATATACATTTAAAATTTTGCCAGTGTATCTATGAGATAGAGTTCTTGTATTTTCAATCTCTGTAAATTTATCAATAAAACCGATACGAATATTCGATTCTTTATATTCTTTATAATCCATGATTTAAAGTATTACATTCCACATTAAGTTACAATAATTACAGCATTTGTCAATTTCGCTTTTTCGCATGAATTGCAATAAAGGTCGACCCATGTGTGCAGTTTCTTCCGCAATTTCATCAAGTTCATGAAATTGTCCACAATCATCACATTTAACTTTAATTGTTGATTTATCAGGCAATAAGTCCATGTAAACGGATCTTGGAACATCTAGCCAAACATCGCCGAAAAATTTAACACCTACGTTTACACCGTCTTTGATGTAAAGCATGTCTTTAAAAATTCGAGATTCATCGTATGTAATGATATCTTGATTTGGAAATTTTGCAATTAACGCTTCATGAATCTGTTCAATTGTTTGAAATCTTCCAGTTGAACTTCCAATATGCAAACAACAATAGCCATCTTTTCTTTCAAGATATTTTAATTCAGCTTCATCTGTTATAATACGTTGCAAATCCTCGCCGTGTGAAGTACTCAAAGCATGTATCTTTGGCACATAGTTTTCAATTTCAATGTAACGGCAATAAAAATGTTCAGCATCGGCGCATTGTCCTTCGAATGTTGATATGTTTCCCACAATCATTATATTACTGTTTTAGCGTTAATAAACATTTCAACTTGATTGTCAACAATCATATGATGTAAATCACTAACATAAAAATGTTGTTGACCAAATAATTCGTTTGTTGCTTTTAGCGTAATTTTATAATCGTCAGCAACTTTATATTTTGATTCTGTTATTGTTGCAGGAACAATGTAATCAGGATCGTTACTGCTTGTGTGGGGAAAAAACCCAAATGCGGTACGAATAGGTTTCATTGGAACCATGAATAAACATTTGTCGATTCCAATTTCAAGAATTTTACTTGTCAAATCGTGTAATTTGTGGTCAGTCATAATTTTTTAAATTGTTAATTGTTTAAAATCAAATATACAACATTAATGCAGCAATAGCAATGGTTTATGATTAATATTTTGCAGGAAATGTTTTTCCTTTGAAAAACGGAACAATGTACATTTTAGCGTGCGGTACGTTTTCGTGTTTTCTTTCAAGATCCGATATTGCTTGTTCTGCACTTTCAATTGATTTGTAATTTTTATACTTATAGAATTCACCGGTTGTTTCGTTTCCGATAACAATTGTGTGCGTAAATAATGCATATTCTGCAAGATCTTTTTTCGATTGTTCTAATCGTTTTTCTTGTTCTTTTTTATCAATTTTGTTTGGAACTTCATTTGCAATAAATAAAGTTGAATGATTCCATATCATTCTATAAAAATACATGCTCATAACTTATGAATTAATGATTTGACTTTTAAAGATATATTTACTGTTTAACATTAATGGAGGAAAATAAATTGGCCTTCCGTTTAAATCGGTAATATTTCCAATCGTTAAATAATTAATGTTATCTTGCCAAATTGTTCCTAAATAAATTTTATCACTTCCAATACTTGGGTGAAATTTGATTTGTTTTTGGTTTTGGTTTTTGCTGATTTTCATAACGATTGTTTTTATCAATTGTTTAAAATCAAATATACAACATTAATGAAGCAATAGCAAATATTTATGATAAAATATAACTAAAAAATGCAAGGGCATTTCTACCCTTGCATTTTATTTCATATTGCAATATGCAATAATTTATTTCACCGGAAATGTTGCAGGCACATTAGCACCTTGAATAAACGTAATTGTTACATTTTTATGATCTTTTAACAATTCAACTTGTTCTTTAGTAATTTCAAGTTGTCGAATATGTGTATACTCGGCAATTGTCATTCCCATCTGATTCATGTATGCCTTATCCGCAATTGCTTTATTTATTTCCGCTTGTTTACGAGATAATTCAGCTGTTGCTCTGGCATTTTGTGTAAGAACAGATTGATTTTGTGCAGCAGTATTTTTTGTTTCTGTTAATACCTGGTCTGGTGGCGTTATTGCACCAATTGATACCTTTACTACATCAACAGGCAGGTTTATCGACTTTACGTATGCAACCATGCCATCAAATAATTTTGTTTCAATTTGAGTACTTATCATTCGGTTACTTGATAATTCAAACATTTTGTATATACATGATTTGTCACGTACCATTGTTCTGAAAGTCGATTGAACATTATTAAGATACCAAGCTATTCCGAAATCCTTATATAATCGTGGAGTTTTACCTGTCTGTATTCTTAATGTTATATATGCGCTAAACGATACTGGCGTATTGTCTGCGGGAATCATATTTGTAAAATCCTCAGTATACATAACTGGAGTAATAACAAATTCTTGATGGTCGGTTGAAAACATACACCATGTTGAACCTGTATTTATTGCGTAATCATCGACACCACCATGTCCAAAAATTATAGGTTTATACACTAAAACAGATTCCTGTCCCGGGTCTGGCTTTACTTGATAACAACTTTGAAGAGAGAAAAGCATGCACGTAGCTGCTAGAATTAAAATTAATTTTTTCATTTGATTAAGATAAGAATAAATTGGTTAATAAACTAAATTAAATTACATTGAATTTCACACGATACAGTAAGCCTTCAGGTCCTGTTTCTGAGTTATACGGATTTTTCACGATTGCAGTTTGTCCTACTTCGATAGTTTCATCTAAGCCGTAGCAATCAATTGCGATATCGCAATCTTCAGTTGCTTTGCCACCTGGTGTGCCATCTTCTTTTTTTGTTGACCAACAGTCAATCATTACGTTTGGTGATTTTTCAATAATCGCCGAAATTTTGCGGATAGCCGCGAATCTAAGTTTTGCCATTTTGTTTTATTTAAAGATTAATTTTTACTTACTGTTAGGTTTTATTCTACGGTTTAACAACTTAATATCCGTATTTAGACTATTGAGAACTGCAGCAATACCGTTTTTAAACATATCTTCATCAGGTTTTTCTGACAAGAAAGCTTGAAAATAATCTAAGCTTTTCTTCAATTCGATAACGTCATCAATGTATTGTTGTTTTAATGTTTTCTCTGGCATGATTAAGATTTGAAAGGTTGAATTATGTATCCTGTATAATCCGAGCAATTATCTTCTGGATTGTTATATTTTACTAATGTTGTCCATTCATCGTCCCCATTGTCATTAATTATAATGTCGTTATAATCAAACATGCAACCGTCGGCCCATGTTTCAGCATCGGCTTCAGTATAAAACTTTTGTTTAACAACAGTTTCATTATCACAACAATCATAAAATACAACTTCGAAAAGTGAAGTATCGGTATCATTTATCAATTGCTCTGCCATAATTTGTTTGTTTAATTAATAAAATCAAATATACAACATTAATTAAGCAATAGCAATAGAAATGCAATATATTTTATGGAAGTACTTCTATTTCTCTAACGTACCAGTCTTCATAAGAACCGAATACATTTGGATTTTCAGCAGTAAATTCAGGATCCATTAGTTTACATTGATTATCAAATTCCAAAAACTTTTTATACTCTTCAGCTTTATGTTCTTCCATTGCTTTAATAGCACCTGCTTCTGAAAAATGAATACTTACAGTTCCACCAACACTTTCGCATGTATCTGAATTATAGCAAAATTCGTACAATATTGTTTTTTCAGTCATCAAGCATTATTTTTAAGTTAAGTAATTCAATTTTTGTTCTTTTTAATTCGTCATTTGCAATTTTTATTTCTTCAAGTTTTTCAAGAAATAATTCATAAGCAAAATTGATTAGCGCCTTTTCAGATTCGGTTAAATCATCAACGGATACTGTGATTTTATCCGCAAACATTTGAATGTATTGTTCTTTAAGACTTTTTACTTCTTTCATACCGAATTTTTGTTGATTCAGATGGTGAAAACGTTAATCTTATAGAATCATAATACTTTGGTAATGTATTACCAGTCGTTACCCAATTCGATATGTCATCTGATTCATCAAGTTTAATTGGAAACTTTAAATCATCATAAATGATAAATGCGGCTGCAACGTAATCTTTGTATTTTGAATCATTACACTTTTGTATAAACTGAATATCAAAAGGATACATACCTTCAGGCATCATCAATGCAATTTGTTCTTTTATTGCTTCTCTATAATTTAAAGAATCTGATAATTCAATAATCGGCCATCCCAAATTATTACTAGTAACTGTGATTTTCGTTTTTTTACTTTTATGTATTCAACAAACACGTAACGGCATTCTGGATTATGACATTCGCAATTAACATATTGTTCACCATGACTACTGATTTTTACGTCAGAATTCATTGTGTGACGTTGTCCACAATGGGGACATTTTACGCATTTTCTGTGTAAGAGATTATATAACCAACTCATATAAGTTTTTAGTTATATATCAACACATAATTTTTTCAATTTCGTAGCCGCCTGCTGCAATTTTATCTTGTTCTTTCCATCTGTTGATTAAAGTGTATGCGTCGCTTATATCGGTATAATACATGCCGTCATCTCGCATTCTACGCCATTGTTCAACAACTTTAACTCCATTGAAATATCCCCCCCAATACATCGGGTAATAGCGTTTAAACGATTCATCTGGACGTTGTTCAACTGAAATACAATATTTCTTTTCCATTTACACGCCCTCCGCATCTTTAAATGCAGCTCGCCAATGTTTGCCTGCCTTTAAATTTGACATTAATGCATCACGTTTCTTCCATCTGCAAATATCCCACCAAATAATGGTGAACATTTCTTTTAACGTAGCATATTCTAATGCTTCAGTTAACATTTTTTTATCTTCTTTTGTGTATTTTGACATTATTCAACTTTTTTATGATATTCGATAAGTTCCCATTTTCCTTCATAAGTTTCAACAAGCGCTGTACAAGATTCACACCAATCGCCAGAATTCATGTATGAATCTTTAATTTCGGCGTGATGAATATGACCGCAAATTGCAGTATCAGCGCCATTTTTCTTTGCTAATTTTATTGCATTTGATTCAAAATCATTTATAAAATTAGTAGCTTTTTTAATACCACTTTTAATATCTTTTGATATTGAATAATATGGCAATCCTCGTAATGATCTATACCAATTGTATCTCCGGTTTATCCAAAGTAAAAAGTCATATCCTATTGAACCTAATATGCCAATCCATTTTGCTTTTGTAATAAAAAAATCTAGTACATCGCCATGAAACACAAAATACTTTATATTTTCAGATTCAAAAAAGTAATTGTCGCATACTTTTATGTTACCAATAATTAACGGCAAAAAATCTTTAACAAATTCATCGTGATTTCCTTTAATCCAAATTATATTTGTTCCTTTTTGACTGTATTTTAAAATTCTACGCAATACTTTTGTATCTCGTTTTCGCCATTGTCCACCACGTTTTAATGACCAACCATCAATGACATCACCATTTAGAATCAATTCATCGGTTGAATTGAGTTCTAAAAAATTTGCAATATCATCACCTCTGCTTGCTTTTGAACCAAGATGTAAATCTGAAATTATAATTCTTTTATACCTCATTTCCAATAATTATGATCTTTTGTAAAGAACTCAGCATTATTTCTATTAAAATAACTTAATATCATCATTTTAACCATGTAACTTAAACCTTTCGATTTGAATCTTCTTGATGTTGTATAAATTTTATCGTTATGAACATAAAAATCTTTAGGCAAAATGTTCATAGATAAATGGTAATCTTCAGCAAACTTATCATCGTTTTTAAAACCACCAAGCAAATTGAATGTTTCTGTTTCAAATAGCATAAAACCGCCAATAGCAAATGGCTTTGAAAATTTCGTAAACCATTGAATAACATCAAATGTTTGATACACGAAATTATATTCGCCATCTATAACTCTAAATTTACAAGTTGCTAGTTTGGCCTTACGATTTACAACCTCTCGAATTAAATCAGCAAGCAATGTAACATTCCGTAAATAAATATCTGCATCTAAAAATAAAACATACTGTGTTTTAACAAGTGCTGCACCAGCATTTCTTCCTTGTGCAGGATACCCGCCTTTAATTATTGATATGTTAATATTTTTATTTTGCTGTGATTCAATACATTCATGAGTAAAACCTGCATCGTCAGAAACATCAGCTATTATAACATTAGTTCCTTTGATATTAAATTGAGCATTTAGAAATTCTAATGTTTGTTTTATTATTAGTCCTTCGTTTTTGCATGGAATGACTATTGTTAGCAAGTCTTTAAAATCATTTATCATTTAGCTATTTGATTTGAAATTTTTCATCTCGCCGCATTTTTTGCAACGCATAATATAAATTCGTATTAAAACAGCACTCCACATTGACTTACCGTCAAGTGTGTCATGCACGTCCCATTCATGAATACATTCCGAAAAACCTGCGTAATGTACTTTACCACAATTTTTACATGTTTGATAACCATGGTCATTTATTTCGCCCCATGTGTGTTTGCAAAAAAATTGCGAAAAAAAACTTGATGCTTTACTCATTTTCAACTTTATTTAATAGTTCTTTCAATTCTTTAATGCTAATGGATTTACCTATAGTTTTACCAGTTCCACCGCATTGATAACATATGTTATCATATATGTGAGGCGGCCGTGAATATCCTGTGCCATTGCAATTACTGCAAACAAGAACTGTTGCTATTCTAATATTTTCTTCCATTATTTTATTTGTTTATTATATACATTACGGTTTGTTAGTTTGTAGTTTCAGCTAACAAATTTGACATTTTCTTATAATTATTTACTATTTTTGCAAATTTGTAAATGTTTGGAATATCTTCTATTGGGTCAAGATCGTCCAAAATCTTGCATGAACCGAATGCATCTTTTATTTCGGTTACAAATTCGTAAATGTCAAGTTCGCTCATGTTATTCGTATTTGAAAGATTGCCCTGCAGCAAGATTGATAATTGATAAATAAAGTAAGTCAATTGTTGCTTGTATGTCATCTACGTGAACAGTTTCAACTGTTGTATGCATATATCTTAAAGGTAATGAAAGTAATACAGATGGACAACCACGAGGATATGCATATGAATCTGTATTTGTTCCTGTGTACGATGAACTTGCTTGCATTGTGTATTTAATCGAATTATCTGTACCGATTTTCTTTACATAATCTAACAAGTTATTATGAACTGCTGGTGCAACTGTTAAAACAACGCCATCACCTGCTTTGTGTTCTTTGTTTTTATATGCTGGTGAAGAATCTTCGTGTGTAACATCAATGATAAATGCAACATCTGGTTTTGCTTTTCTTGCAGCCATTTCAGCACCTCTTAAACCAATTTCTTCTTGAACCGAATTGATTGCAATTAATTGAAAAGGCAAGTCAATGTTATTTTCTTTTAATTTTTTAAGAACTTCAATTGTTATAGTTCCACCTATTTTGTCATCAAGTGAGCGACCAACAATAAAGTTTTTACCTAATTCCATGTAACCGTCTTGAAACGTTGCAACTGTTCCAACTTCAATTCCCATTTCTTTTGCTTCAGTATCACTTGAAACACCGATGTCAATAAACAAACTGTCCAATTTTACCTTGTCTGGTCTGTCATGAATATGAATTGCAGGATGACCAAAAATGCCTTCAACTTTTCCTTTTGTACCCCAAATATTGACTCTCATAGATGGCGCAATTTGCTGGTCAGAACCGCCATTTCTTATAACTGATAGGAAACCTTCTTTTGAAATTTTACTTACATACCACGAAATTTCATCGCCGTGCGCATCCATTATTACAGTGTACTTTGGATTGTTACCTGTAACCGCATACGCATTACCGTAATTATCAGTTGTAACTTTAGCATATTTTTTTTGCTTCTTCAATCCAAACTTTTTGTCCACCCAATTTCATTTCAAATCCTGTAGGCGATGGCGTCTCTACATATTTCTTTATAAAATCTCTATTCATCTTTTAAAATAATTAATTCATTAATATCATAATCACCTGCTGCTGTACTTATTATACATTTTTTTTCAACAAAATCACCTGTGAATCGAATAAAAATAACTCTACCTTTATTTGTTACTGTAATGTCACGTACGATTAATACGTTATCTTTTAATCTTCGCACTTTTGTACAATACCATTCACCAGGAAAATAACTTTGTGGGAATGATCCTATGCCAAATTGTTTACTTGGTTTTTCTCTATGTCCTGTTGTATGTCTGAAAATTTCAATTATATCAAAACCAATTTCTCTGGTTGTTTCATTTGCTTTACGTTCATATATACTTACAGGACGTAAATGTGTAAAACCCAATTCTTTATTCAAATCAATATCATACGCCTTCATTTTTCTAAAGAATATTTCTGATAGCGTTTCTTCTGATATGTCAAGCGAATCATTGTCGAATAACTTTATGCTATCAAGTATTGATAGCATGCCTGATGCCATTTGATGACGTTCAGATTTCAAGTTGTTAATTTCTGCTTCAAACTCATCATAAATGGCATCAATTTTTGTCATGATGGCTTTTGGTTTTCCGTACGAATCTTTATCATTTCTGATAAGATCTTTTGCTTCTTCTCTATTCATTACAAAATTATTTTAATACTTTCATTAATTTCAATTGAATAATTAGATGCAGCCCCAGCAATTTCTTCAAGTTTATCCATAGCACTTGCTATATTATCAGCAACAACTATAACTCTTTCATTCTTAGGACCTATTCTCCCTACATATCCATACATTTCAGTTTCAGGATTTGCAAGTTGTTTTTTCAAATTATTATCTATAATGCTATAAAGCTGTGTTGACATACTGTTGTCAGACAGCAAATCAGCAGATAATTTAAGCTGATTTAATGTTTCAGTATCGAATTTATACTTTCTCATTTTGTTAATTTATTTTTAAGATGCATGGTATTCATATAATCGCCAAAACTTTTATATGCTTTTTCGTATTCATATTCGTCTCCCCACTTCAATCTGTATTTTTGACTTTGTCCAGCGTTAAATGCTTTACGCATATCATCTAATGTATACGATTCCTTTTCTTCAAAAATAGGTTCTTCGTTATTATATTTTCTGATTGCTTCATCGCATTCTTTTTTGATAAATGGCACCAATTCTTTAATAATAGCATCTTTATCATATGCACCAAAGTGATATGAATTTCTGTCGAATATTACATGTAATTTTGCCCACATATCTTAAAGATTTTTTGATAACAAAAATGATCTTACAACTGACCAATCAATATACGGTGCATGCGATAATTCTGGATTGTATAAAAGTGGAGCACCTAATGCACAATCATCAATATAGCATTGGCCATATGCCTTAGGACTTGTTGTCCAAGTTTGTTCTGGGTTTCGATTAATTCCAAATAAAGGAATTTCATTTTCTTTGAACCAATCGACAGCATCAGTTAAATACGATCCTTCTTTATTGTCAGAACGCATTGTGAACAATATTAATCGGTGTCCTTTTGCAACTAATTCTTTCAATACTGGTACTGCACCAATATCTTTACCTACTCGTGGGAACTCATGTGTAGTACATGTACCATCGAAGTCAACGCATATATCCATTTTTATTCAATTTTAATTATTTATATTTTTTACCTTTTCGCCAGCCATCTGGTATACTTTCACCGTTTTTAATTTTTGTAGCAATATGCAAATCATCATTACAAATCCATTCAGTATTTGCAGTAGTACTTATCAATTCGCCGGATATGTATCTAGGGTCGTCACGATTAACCCTCATTGATTTGCCATTTATATCTATTACATTAACCATTCCAGTATGCGGAACAATCAATTCACCAGATACATATCGTGGATCGTTTGTAGATACTACCATAATAGTGCCATTTGAATCTTTAACAACTACATTTCCTTTATTGGTGCCAACAAGTTCGCCACTTATGTATCGTTCGTCATCTGTATCTACTTGCAATGTATTGCCATCTGCATCTTTAACATTCACTTTATTTTTTGCAATTGAAATGTATTCACCGGATGTGTATTTAGGATCATTTTTTAGTATACTATATCGTTTGCCATTCTTATCTTTAACAACCGCCTTTCCATGTGTCAAACCCATGTAGTCGCCATTTTTGTATTCATCAGATTCAATTGATATTCTAACGCATTTGCCTTCTATACCACGAACAACTTTATGTCCTTTATTACATCCAACAAGTTCACCTGATATGTATCTAGGATCATCAACACTAACTAACATGGTTTTTCCATGCGTATCTTTAACCGTTACCATGCCTAATGTGTGCCAACCTGAATCTGGAATATTATAATTCTCATTTAATTTGTTATGAATATTTTTACGTATTTCATTAGATTCACATTTTATTGCATCTTCTTTAGATATAAAATCATCTTTAATAATTTCTTTTATCAATTTTGTTTTATCAGGTTTCCAAGTTTTCATTGAACCCATATAATTTATGTCTAATGATGGCATAACGTTACAACTTCTTGAACCTATATAGAATTGTCCTGTTTCTATATGTGTTACTTTGTATACGTAATGATACATTACTTTGCAATATTTTTTTCATGATATTCATTAATAAAATTGCGAAATAATACTGACGCGTTTATTCCACTTAATTGAATTTCATCCAGTTTTTTTCTGTCATCTGCATTCAATTTCAAAATGAATGTAAAATCGATGTTTTGTTTTTGTAACTTTGGCATTGTATAATTTATTTTATATTTTATTATAAATTATATATCAAAGTTTTAAAAACATTTTTTCACAATTATTTTCCTATATAAGGTTTAATTGTTATCTTCTTTACCAATCTTCCACTGCCTTCGCATTTTGAACAACTTACAGTTTCAGATTCATCAACAGAAACACGTACTGATGTATTTCCTGTTCCTTTGCATGCGTCGCAAATGATTATTTCAATTGATTCCATATTTTACATTTTAATTTGATACCTCTTCTTTCCCTTTCAGCTATAATATATGTATGCCATCTTTCATATAATTCGCTGTACGGAATTCCACACCAAGTTGTTTCAGTCAATTCTTTTGATGAAATTCCTTCATTTATCATCTTATCGACGATTCTTTGCAATCTTAAACTTCTTTCCATTTATTTGCACCAAGTGCCATCTTTTTCTTGTACTGAAACCATATTGCAACCAAAGTGCTTACATGGATAACACTTGCCTCCGTGCGAATAATCCGGATTTTCATAATTCCAATCGCACACGTGTGTCATCATGCCATACTTAAATTCGGACCACGATTTTCGAGTTGGACTTGTTGATAATGCCCAAAATGGAGCGGCCAATATCCATCGTACTGTCCATTTCCAATCGCTTTTTCCTAATAAAACTTTTTCCATTATAATTTGTTTAACTGTTCGGTCAATTCATGTTCCATTGATTCATCATACGGTAATTGATACCATTCGATTTCAAGTTTAACATCAGTATTTTTAATTGCTTCATCAAATGCTGCGGATAATGTTGTTCCTTTTGCAATTCGTGTAACTTCAATCATTTCATCATTTGCCTCTGCACCACTGCGTGAAGGTATAGTTCCAGTGCAACATGCAATTTCGCGATTTGCTAAACGTTGTGGATACGATTTGAATATTCGTTTCCCGCCGGGTACTTTCCAATAAACGGTTTCTTTGTTTTTAAAGATTTTGTTTAAAATAATTTCAGGCGTTTTTATATCTTCAAACGTATTCATTTTGATAACGAAATTGTTTTCTTCAAATGTAATATCTAATGGCTTACTATTGCAAACCCATAAATCCAATTTATCTGTGTCACTTCCGTATGATCCTGTATAATAATGCTGTTCAACTTTTCCGTTATACACATCTTTATATTCTCGTCCGCCTGCTCTTACGTCATCATTAAGGATTCTTAGCGCTTCATTCAAATCACAACTTTCGCCGTAATATTTTGTTACGTCGTTATATTTCAACGTTGCAACTCTAAGGCCACTGCCGGAACGGAATGTGTGTAAACTATAGCCTTCCTTTATTGCTGATTCAATGTGATTAAGTTTTTTCATTTGTCAATATTTAATGTTATGAGAAATACGTATCGGAAATATCTTCGTCTGCCAACTTTTTTAATTTGTTTGCAATATCGTATAAACCTTCAGGACCGTATTTGCAAAGCAATTCTTCAAAATTAATTTCTGAGTATTCGATTATTTCGTCACTTGTATCTTTAAGACACAACATGCTAGTATCAATTACTTGTCGTGGGTGTGGGCAACCAAATACATAAATTGGATGATACCCGCCGCAATGCGAACAATACTCACTTTTAGCCATTATACTCATAATCTGTATTTTTTAATTTGTTACCGTACCAAACATTATCAGCTTTAGCAGCATCTTCATATTTTTGCAACAAAACTTCATCTTCTTCAGTTAAATCCTCAAGATGTGCAATTCCTGTTTGAATTATACTCCCATGCGGAGTTGCAAAAAAAATAATTGAATGCATTTCTTTGTCATTCATTATTCCTTTAGAACCCACAGAGCATTCTTCAACAATTCTCCCAACAACTTTTCCTATTTTACAAGGTAAGCCAATATAATATTTCGATAACATTACATTACCGACCAAAGCGTTTGCTAATTTTTCAATCATACAATTTTATTTGTTTATTATATACAGAACTGATTAAAAGTTTTACTATTTATCGAATTTAATTGAATTTGTGTATTTCTTTTTGCCAAGAAGTATACATCTAAATAGTATATCAAAATCAACGTGTTTTGCGGTTGCTGCAGCACCTCTGTTTTCGGCAATGCCTTCCTCGTCAAGCATTTCATCAATATCTTTATCGTGCTGAATCAATTCCGCATCCGTCATTTTGTTATAAACGCCATATCTGTCTGTTCTGATGTCAGGCCGTTTTGATAATTCTAAAATTCCTAATGTGTATGTTTTCATATTATATTTTCAATGATTATACATAATTTTGCATATACAATTAAAATCCATCCAAATAGCGCATAGTTTAATTTTGCAACTTCTATATGTCGAAGTTTATCTGATTCAATTTTTGCAAACCTATCAAATTCATCATTTCGATTAAATGGCAGTTTTACTTTTGAATGTATTTCAAGTTTGTTTCCTAAGATAACTAGTTCAAATCTGTCTAAACATTCGAGTCCTAATTGCATTATGTATGCATCGGCAGCTTCCTCAGAATCATCACCGTGTTTTGTTATTGCAAAATGGTGACCAAGTTCGTGCGCATATGTACAAACATTTGTATTTTTTGATTCATTAACTAACCGAATTTTTGGTGCTTTATGAATAATACGATTAATTTCTGTATCGTAAGCAGGTTTTAGATGAACGTATGTGCCTGCAGCATATTTATCAGGTGTCCTATTTGGATTCATTTCCTCAATAGTATCGTACATTTCAATATAAATGTTTTCGGAAATTCTAATTTTGTCGAGGTATGCCCAAAATTTTTCAATAATAGGCTGTTGAAATTCATCACTTAGCCAATTCATTTGGATTTGCAACACTTTTATAGATACACGAAGATCTAATGTTAGCATAACAAGTTTATCAACAAATACTAAAGTTGTAACAATCAGTAAAGTAATAAAAATTATGTTCGTTATCATTTCTTATCGACTTTAATAATTTTGTTAATATCTTGACAAAATTCTGCGCATTGTTTGGTAAGTTTATCGTACAATTCGTTTTCCGCATCAGTATTTTCATCATACGTTATACGACGATTTTCCTTTAAAATGTGTAATCGGTTTTTGTACTTTTCTAATAATTCTTCCATGATTTCAATTTTTAATAAAAGTTTTTGTCAAAATTTGTAAGTAATCTTAATATGTATTCGCTATGCGCTTTATTCTTTTCGTTTGCATAACCGATTGACATATGTAAACCGAAAAATGGTCTTCCTAAACCAATTTCTGCACGGATTCCATGTATTGTTGTTCTTTCATCTTGTGGAATATTTAACCACCAGTGATTGCCGTCGGAACGAGGATCCAAATCTAATATAACTTCAATTTCAGTGTTATCGTATTTCTTTTTCAGCGAATCCCATATGAAATGAACATCTTCTTGATTTACAAGTGAACATCCTTTTTGAATATCAGCAACACTGTCATTTATAAATGATATATGCGCGCCTCTTAATGGTTTATTCAAAATAATGTCATAACGTTTTTCTAAAAACCAAGAATAATATTCACAAACTTCACCTGGAATCATAATCAATGCAATCTTTTTCCAAGATGCTTGTGATTCGTGTTTATTTGTTTTGTTGTCTGGGTCGAAATGAATTTTGCCCTTGTATGAAATAATGTTTGACATTTTACAGTTTTGAGATTTCGTCTTTAATTTCTTGAGTTTCAACTGCTTCAATTGCAATTTTTTTAGCGGCTTCCCATGCTTGATTATTTGCGGTAGTACCTTCAATATCATCAATAGTTTCAAAAATGATATTATAAAACTTTGTTACCAAATGTTTTGCAATTTTTTCATTTATATTTTCCATGGCAGTGATTTTTATATTTGTTTATCAATTAATTAAAATCAAATATACAACATTAATGAAGCAATAGCAATGGTTTTAGTAAATATTTTCTATCATTTAGAAAAAAGTTGAAAGTTATATATAAAATAAAATAACATTATATTATGATACATAAAATAATACAATGGGTTGGCAGCGTTGCATCAATAGTAATTCACACAATGATTTTTATTGGAGCATTTCTTTTCTGTTTCGCTGGCATAAAAATCGAAATGATACTTTTAGTTTTAACGACAATTGTTTCTTTGGAAGCAATTTACTTATCGTTATTCATACAAATGTCAGTCAATCTTCAGGCGAAAAAAGTCGAAGAAATTCAAAAAGATATTGATAACATACAGGAAGATATTGAAGATATCCAACAGGAAGATGAATCGCTACAAAGTTCCTAGTCTGTAACGCTTTTCGCATGAATTCATAAAATTATGTAAAGGACATTTTTCGCCTTTACATTTTGTGTAATGATATTTATGGCATTCATTATATATGAATTCTCTAACTGACTTCATGTCAGTTGAGAAAAATTTGATTTTTTCTTCTTCTGTAAGCATGTTATTCAAATTTATAAGACATTTCCGCAACGTTAAAAAATTCATGGTCAACAACCTCGCATAATTTATACAAGATTAGTTTTGCATTCGGATTCTTTGATTTTGCTTTCTTTATGTCTTTTGTTAATACTTTTGAGCATTTTGCAATTAATCGTTCTTCCCATTCACCGTATGAACAAACTATGCATAAACGTTTTATTCCTACGAATGATGTTGCAGATTCAATATGAATATTATCTAATTCAGTTGTTATTGCCGCAATTCGCATAGCAAACGGCAATGATGATTCTGTCGTATTCATGTTTTTTTATTTTTTTAATTCTTCAGTATCAATACTTTTATGGAAGTTATCGAAATTGAAGTATTTTTTATATACATCTAGAACTTTTTCTAATGTAATGTCAGATATAATTGTTTCGACACGAGTTGATGGTTCATCAATGAACTTTTCAAAATTATCATATCTGTTTATTTCTTGTTTTTTGAATTTAATAACATAACTTTTTTTCACGATGTCGAATCGTTCTTTTGTCATGTAAGTATCCGGATTCTTTAACACCATTTCAAGTGTTGTTTGAAATTCATCAATGTTCTTTGTTGACGATTCAGCATTAATAATAACTAATCCTTCAGTATATGTTAACTCTTGAAAAGAACAACCTATTGAATACACAAGTCCACGTTTTTCGCGAATTTCTTTATATAAAGGTGAGTTCAATCCTCTTCCTAACATTGAACAAATAAAGTTAACGTAAGCAATATCTTCAGTAATCAAATCAGAAAAATTCATTATTGATGACTTACCTTTATATTCGTTACCTTCTTCTACTGGTGCATCATACGTACCTTTTACATATTTTGTTGATGGCACATTTGTTGACAAATCAACCTTTTGTGTAAATCTGTTATGTTTTGATATGTTTATAATTTGGTGAGGTTTTGCATATTGTTTTGCAACAAATTCTAACATCATTTCATATGTTAAATCTTCAAGATCTTTTCTTAAACCGATTGCGCTGTAATTGTTATATGTCTTTCTCAATACATTTAAGAAATGAGCAGAACTTTGTCGATTAAATGAATCGCCATATTCTTCAAGAACAATTTTCTTTTCATTTTCAAATTCTTCTTTTGTTATTTTGAAATTTAAAAGGCATTTAAGAAATTCCGACTTATACTTATTTATGTATTCGTCAAGTCCTGTCATGTAAAAATATATGTACGTACCTGTTGTGTATGCATTCCAATCAATGCCATCAGCATCAAAAGTATCTTGTAAATGGTCAATTGCTTTACAAACTAAATGTTCTGTTAAATGGCTGATACCATAAATTCCTGGTTTTTCGTTAAGAACTGAACCTCTATAAACAACACCGAAGTGTGACATATCAGTTAAACTTTCAGCGTTTGTTATTCCTGTGATTTCTTCAGGATTGAAATTTTCAAATAGTGGTATTCTTTGTTTCATTTAATTTCTTTATTTTATATATTTATGAATTCAGGGTTGTTCAAATCTTGTTGCCATATAAGCAATTGAATTGCTTTAACAGCTTCATCATACGTATTATACTTGTTCGGTATATGCTCAATATAATGGCCATTCTGCACCCTTTTTGCATCTGTATGAAGCCATTCTTTTTTAGTTACAAATTTAAACTTACTCCAACTGAATGATCTGACTTCACAAAATTCTTGTACTGAAAAATAATAAGCACCAACGCAAAATGGATGCTTCGATTTCTCTATTCTAAAATCTTCCTTCGTTTTCATATTAAAGTTCTTGATTACAGTTTGAACAAATTAGAGGTTTCCCGGGACCTTGATGAATTGCAGGATATTCGCTACAATCGCATTCGTCAGTTTTAATTCCAATTTTATTTTTGGCTTGCTGAATTGCAATTTCCTTTTCAGCATTTTCTTTTTTCCATTTTGCAATTTGGACTTTAAACATTCTGGAAATTGCAATTTCATTAAAATCGAAAAGACCTTGTGGCCAATTGTCAATTTTGCCAACTGGTGTTATTGGAATACGTTCACCATTAAATTCAATCGAATATCCTTCGGCACCAGATTCGGCAATTCTTGCACGTAAATCATTAAATTCATATTCATTAGCCCAACCGATGAATATGCCAAGTGGCGAATAACATTTTACTCGTTGCACTTCAATTTTTACTAATTCTAACATTATATTTGTTTTAATATCTTTATTTTATTCGATACACAAAGTCCTGTTTCATCATAAAATATTTCAGATCCTGCAGGTATTAAACATTCAAATAATTCATAATTTGTTCGCCATATTTCACCAGCAGCTCTTTTGCGATTTGCAAATGAATGAAATCCTTTACCTAACGCAATAAGATCATATTCTTTCAAATTTCTTCTGATTGCGTTGTATGACGATGCATCCAACACATAAAATTCAGTTACTTTAGAATCATATGGAGCAGGCAATTCTGATTCAACAATATCAGTTTCATATAGTTGATTCAATTCATACCAAAAAGTTTGATGTATTGCGCACGGTGGAACGCCATCTTCAACTTTTAATACCTTGAATGTTCTTATATCGCGTGATAAAATTTCAGGTTCTTTTTGTCTTGTAATTAAACACATGTCATTATTTTTTAATTGTACTTTTAGTAACCTGTGTACATTCTATATAATTAATTGCGTAACCGCCATCGCCATCATGTTTGATGCGTGTTGCTATAGCGTTTATTTCAACATTGTGATGCTCTTTGAAATACAGTTTTAAGATTTCATCTAAGTCAGCAGGTTTTATTGTAAATTCAGTTTTCTTTGTTACATTAAGTTCCATATTGCAAATTTTAAAAGTCATCATCAGTAAAGTATTCTTCTTCATTAGGAAACATGAATCCTAATTCTGCGTCTGCATCGAACATATCAATATCTTCTTTGCATTTATCTAATCGTTTAGTCAATAAAGATAAACTATAATCAGTGTTATCATCAATTCCTCGTAATGCGTCAATTTCAGTTTCGATATCGGAAATAACTTCTTCAAGTTTATTATCGCTATCTATGTAATCATTATCCTCGATAAGATTTTCTACCGCAATTATGCGATTTAAGATATCTCCTAACATAATTCAATTAATTTAGAATGTTTTACTGAATGCAGTTTTCGGGTTTCATTTTCTTTTATTAAATAGCCTGTTACGTTTGTAATTGAATTGCTACCCATCTCCCACATTTTAATTTTATCAACAATTTCACCTACACATGTTATATCATTGTGTGAATACTTTACAATTTCGCCTATCATATATTTTCAATTTTATTTTATATACACAAATGGCAATATAGTTTCCTATATTGCCATAATATATAAGTTAGTTAATGTTAATGCGTATGTTCCATTATTGATTGCTTTTGCACGTTCTAGCCATGATAATGCGTTATCAATAATATCCGGCAATTCATCTAATGAATAATCAATTTTGAATTTATCCATATCCGATGTACACATACCTATATAGTTATATTCCGCATCACACCAATTAAAAATCCATTGTGTCTCGTTCATACCAGCAAGCAAACGAAATCTATTTTTGCCTGATTCCTTTGCCATATCCAATAATAAATCTTTTGTCATCATAGTTTTAAATTTTTGTAAGCTTAAATCCTGTTTGTTTCTCAATATAATCTGATGATGAAGTAAACATTTTTTTGTCAAAATCATACAGTATATGAGATTTTGCCATAAGAAACGGATTATGCGTTATAACAATAACATCAGCGCCAAGTTTATATGTCAATTTATCAATAAGATTTATAAAATTGCTCATATTTTTTATACTGTATCCGTTATCAACTTCGTCAAGTACTATTAACGTTTTACCACTAACAATTTCCTTTTGTAATTTCTCAAAGAAAATGAAAAATTGAATCATAGATGATTCGCCATGCGATTTGTCACGGGTTGCAAAACCGCCAGATGAAATATATTCTGATGCTGTATATGCAACCTGAAAATCATTGCCATTGTCTTTTACATTATCGTAATAAAAGATTTTTTCGTACTTGTGTTCAATTTCAACGTTTTTTGAAATTTCCTCAAATCCTCTTTCGTGTAACGATGCCGATTTCAAATCATTTTTTTGCCCACGCAATGAATGGAATAATGAGCTTTTACCGCAACCATTTTCACCAGCAATGCAAATATACTTTAACAGCCTCAAGTCTGAAAAATCATAAGTATCTCCAGCATTGAATTTTCTAAACGATTCTTTAATATGAATTTTCATCGCGACCTCTTGTATAAATTAAACAAACAGTATCAGTTTCTTTACATGCAGATGCAATTGATAATGCAGCATAATTAAAACCGCCGGGAAATTTGATTCCTTCAATCAATCTGTCAGGACTGTAATTTTTGTATTTACAGCGTCCTATGAAATGTTCAACGCAGTCTTTTGCAATATCTTCTGGAATTTCAGCAATTAAACCTGCATATATTACAGGTGTTGCTCCTTTTACAAATTCGTAATACGGAATTTCATCGGTTGATGAATGCCCACTGATATAAATACCATCTTTTAATTTTACTTCCATGACAATAGTTTTAAGAATTATATGTTTTTGAATCTTGACAATCGCATTTCATCATAGCTGAATGCTTTCCGAATATAACTTCGATTTCGCCGTAGCCATTACATTTAGGACAAACTGAATCATCTGGTTCAATTGTAAAGAACAACGATAAAAACTTTAACAATAGATTCATGATTTTACTTCTTTAATGATTATTTCAAGTTCTGCTCCAATTTCTAAATTGACTTGTTGTTCAAACCAGTAGTTTTTACCTGTATGTTCATCAACAAAATTCATTTCACCATAAATTGAATAATAATTATACTCAACGTTATTTGAAATTGATTTGTGTTTTCCTATGTAAATGGTTTTGAATAACTTTCTTATTGCTTGCGCATCAATAAGTTTTTTACTGTATGTCGATTTGTATCGTTCAGTTGCTTTTAAATCTTTAAGAATACATTTTGCATCGTATAAGCTAGATGCAAAATGAAATGTATGTTTGTATAACGGTATGTTATTTATTGATAAGTAATGTGTTTTTTGATGTATCAAATAAGTTTCCATAAAATTATCTTTCAGTTAACAAACGAGAATTTAAACCTATTATATGACTTGCGAAAATTTTACGATTTTCATTAATTGTTAAACCAGAGAAAGGACCAGCTCTATCAATTGTTTTACTTGCTAATGTTGCAAGACCTTCCGGACCATTTTTTAACAAATATTCAAGTAATAATTTTTCTAATGCTTCATTTTGATTTGCCATAACCAATGATTTTAAAATTTGTATTTATCAATTGTTTAAAATCAAATATACAACATTAATGAAGCAATAGCAATGGAAATGACATTTATTTTTTCCAAAGTTCAATCTGATTATCGTATAACCAATTCTCGCCCGATTTGAATTTTATCCAGTGGCATATACCTAATACCGAGTTTGCTGTTTTGATAATTTTACCTTTGCTACCAAGACGTGTTGAAGAATAATATTCCAACTTATTTATGAAACGAATTTCATCATCTTTTTCAAAGGGCTTAGATTTTTTATATCCTTTACCGTTATTTAGCGAATACGGTATATCTTTGCAACTGTGTGATTTGCTGCAAATTAATTTTCCAACATAATCGTTGCCATCTTTCACAACAGTAACTTCATATCCGTATTCACTTTTTAATCTGTCACCTGTAAAAATTTGATTTCCATTGTCATCAATGTATCCTGTAAAAATGATTTTCATTATCCTATTTTATTTAAAATCTCGTGTATTTCGCTTTTCATATTGAAGTATTCGATAAAATCGGGTTCTGTTATTTTGAAGTTATCTATGCAATTTTGCAATTCTTTAACATCTTTAAGTTGTTTTTCCATACCAGCAATGTCATTGCTATATGCATTTTTGTTTAAAATTTCAATTGCATTTCTTCGAGTTTCCATTGTGTATTCATTGCCTACCTTTACAATTCCATAATACATTCTATAATTTATACGTTTGTCAATTCCGTATATGTCAAAAGCAGGATACTTATCAATAAACAAGTTGTCAATGTCAATTATGGTTGCATTTACTTTTACTGCGTCGTGCACAAATTTTGATGCAATAAGATTTTCAAATTTCTTATTGCCAATGTTTGGTCTGATTGCAATAAATTTTGGAATATATGTACGGAGTTCGTCAATTTTATTCTTTAAGAATTCTAAGTTTTTAAAGAATTTTGTTAATTTTGCGGTAACATCTACATTAATAGGTAACGTAAGATTGTATTTTGACGATTTATTTTCGATCCCAATGTACATTTCTTTCTTATTCATATCGAAATAATTTCTATACAGCTGCAATCGAATCGTACCTTTTATTGCTAATTCAAATTTAATGCCATATATGATTAAGTACAAACTGTTATAATCAATTTCGTATTCAATTTTTGTTCCTGAAAAAGATTCTAACATGTTTTTAACTTGAACATCTAAAGGTCCATGGAGAAAATTGTCATGATACTTTTCACCATTTGAGTTGATTATATTTGACATATATGTTATTTGTATTGATAAGGATATATGATTACAGAAAAGAAAGATACGCCATTCATATCTTTATATGTATAAATAAATGTTACATTATTATCTCTAAGTATGCCCATTGCACTATTAATACGAATATTTTGTATTAATGAAACTTCCATTTTTGATTTTATTTCTGATATTTGCAAATCTGTAAAATTACTTTTAGGAGCAAGCAATGTATAATTGTAATCAATAGTTTTTGGCGGGTATACCTTAGTGAATTCCAAACGGGTTATATCATCAATCATTCGTGGACACGTTGTATTCATTGTTACTGCTGATTGATTCAACAGTACTAATATTTGTTCGTCACTGATTGTTTGTGAATAAGATAATGCGCAAGTTAATGCAAAGACAATTGCTAAAAAGATTCTTTTCATGATTTTTAATTTTAATAGATTAGTTTATAATTTTATTTTATATTATATACAGAATGTTCAAATAGTTTCATAAAAAAGGATTTACCTTTCGATAAATCCTTTAATTTGTTTGTATTTTATTAACGCTTCCAGTTTTTTCCACTTAATAACGTTTGCTTTTCAGATGGTGATAATTCTGATTCATCAACAATTTTTTCAAATTCAGATTGAGGAATAATTCTAAAGTGTTTTAATACACCTGCATATGTTTTATCTTTTTCTCTGCACCATTCCCACATGTTCCATTGATTTGCACCGGATGCATTAGAACGGAATTTCACCGGTCGTAAGTATGCAGTTGTTCCATAATAATGTTTAACAACTTGTAAATTATAAACTGTTAATTTGTCATTATCATTTTTTTCGTATGCAAGAATTGTGCCAACTGGCAATTCTTTGGGTCCTACAAAATCTGGACCATCAGATTCATTAATTATGCTTTCATTAATATATTCGTCAAGTGTTTGTATTCTTCTTTCCATTACTTATTATATTTTTTTTCTAAATAAGAAATAGCATTCTTTAGTTCTGCATAATTAATAAACTTGATAATTGATTTTTCTTTATTAGCAGTGTACATTGAATCTTTTATCCCAGAATTTGCAATAAAATCTTTTAATGTTCCTACATTAATAAATTTTATTTCATTTTTTTCTTTGTTTGCTTTGTACATTTCAAGCGATTCATTAATGCTTTCATTGATGTGTTCATCAAGTGTTGGTATTCTTCTTTCCATTTTGTTTCTTTTATTTTAAATATCTTCCTATAAAAATTCCAATGATTACTGTTGCAATTGAAATAACTTCAATCCAGTAAATGTATGTATCTTTTTTGAATGTTAATAATGTTGCAATACCTGCTAACACAACACCTATGCCAATTAACCACCATAAGCCAAATTCAATTCCTAATCCTAAAACTGCTGTTGTTATTCCAGAAATTGCAAAAATCATATGCGGAACATAAAATTTCTTTTCTTTAATTGTAGGATATGCAGCCATTATCAACAAGCAGGTGCCAGCAATCATATGCATTAATGTTTGAGCAGATAGCATTATGCTTGCAGCAGAAACCCAAATAAATACTTGAAATAACCAATGAGGCTTAACATAATAATAACTCATTGAAATTGATTTAACATTGCCAAAATCGCTTCTTACAGCTAAAAGATATATGATAAATGTAACAACGCCAACAATAAGTGATGTTAAACCTAATGTTGCATTAAAAGTGTTGAAAATTTCTAACATGCATAATTACTTATTTTAAATTGTTTACTATCCAAACAGTTGTCGTAATGTGTTATCAAATAAATCACCGGTTACTTCCGTTTTATCTTTTAAATAAAACTTATCTTTATATATTTTTTCTTTAGAAATTAAAACATCTGGTATTTTTTTACCGTCTATTGAATTGTATCCTGAAAGAATATATTTATCGTTACCTATATTTTTTATGTTAACAATATGCATATCATCATGAATCAAATCATATTTTCCTGCACCGTAACTTAATCTGCTATATTTAACAGCGCCTTCCATGTATTCTTTTTTGTCAGCAGGAAAACTACTATATTTGATTATTTTTGCCCAACCATTATGTAAAGCAACAAACATAAGTTGTAACATAAAATCGTTATAATCATAATTAAACTCGTATGACGATATATCCCAAGCAGTCATTTTCACACCTTGCAGTATTTCAGTATATCCGCCTTGGTATCCTTTTACGACAGCAAGTGGCTTGCCATTTTTATCAATTTCAATTTTACCGTCTTCGCTGAATATAAAAAGAACATCATCTTTTTCTACTTCACGGCTGCTATTTTTTAAAAAATTATTTGTTGCCGCAACGTGTGAGCCAAACCAGGATGTTGCACTAAGTTTAAAATCAATATCTTTATGATTAAATGGCTTAGTTACAATAATAGCATCACCCTTTTTAAATTTTAATGCTTCATTCGATAAGTTTGCTTCATTCAAAAATTCATCGAACTTTGGTATTCTGTTTTTCATACTTATTTTTTTATTTTTATGTTATTACGTTCAACCCATGATTCAGGTCTTCCTACTTCAATTAAGAAAGTTGCGCCATTCGACAATTTGAAATAAGATTTGTCATAATCATTGCTTCTAAGATAAGAAAACTCATTCCCTTTTTTAATTGTAAAGTAACAGCCTTTCCATGATTCTCGTTCACGTTCGTCTGCTGGAATTGATTGCATATATGACTTTTCAACGAATACTGAAATATCTTCAGTTGCAATTAACGTATCATTAGCTTTTAAATAATGTTTTGATTCAGCTTCGTTTATATGTTCATCCAAACTTGGTATTCTGTTTTTCATATTATAGTTATGTTTCATCTGTATAAATTGATACAACCGGGTATTCCAGTATGTAATTTAATTTATTTATTGGCTTTGAATATTCAACGCAAATCATATATCCATTAATGCTAATACCAAGAATACCTTCGCCATCAACTTTGCAAGAATTTATCGCAAATTCTTTTAATAATTCATTCTCAAGTTCATGAACTGTTTTTGCTCTTGAGCTTTTTATAAAAGAACTGATATCATTGCGTACAGCTTCAAATATAAAGGTATCAAATAATGGAATTCGTATATTCATCATTTCTTATTTTTTACAGCCGATTTAACATATACTAATAAATCATCATAACTTACAAGTTTGTAATCGTTTTCTTTTTTCATAAAATCAGAAATTTCTGTTGCATCGCCGAATCCTCTAGTATTTAAAACTGCAGCATAATTTGCAATCTTATTTCTTTGTGCATGCGTTAATCTTGCGTATGCAGGAATCAATTCTTTGCCATCAGGTGTCGTGTAATTACTTTCAAATTTGAATAAGTACATACATTCATCATTTGATGATTCAAAAATAAATTCATCAAGTGTTGGAATTCTTTTATTCATTCCTAATTATTTTTTTTGAATTAAGCCAACGAACTCAATGATTTGCGCATCGGTTGGCCAAGGCGTACTGATTCCTTGTCTTAAAATTGATTTAACGCCATCTACTGTAAGATCATCAGTTTTAAGTGATGCTGATGGGTTTTTACCGTTGTTGTCTCGTCCAACAATCATGTTAGGAACAATTTGGTTTCCTGGTTGTTCATATGTTTTGTGCATAAATGCAATACACGGCCATGTTTTGCCGAAATATCTTAATAACATCGGTTCGCCGTTATTTGCACTCACAATCCATTCTTTGCTTGCTTCATTAATGTTTTCATTAATGTGTTCATCTAATGTAGGTATTCTTTGTTTCATTTTCGATATACTTATTTTATTATTGTCTAGGATGTTTCCAAACATATATAGTTTGATTGTCTATATCTGATAGCCAGTCTTTTATGTCGTCCCAATTATCAAAAATTACATATTCTCTTGAATTTACATCCCATGTATATGTTAAAGGCCGCCAAGTAGGTAACTTGTCTAACGTTTTTGATGCGCCACATGTATAAAATAATTCCCATCCTTTACCACCGAATCCGCCAAAATCAACATCAGGATTTTTACTGTGTTCTTCTCTGCTAGAAGGCTTACATGTACAAAAACTTGCGGATGTCATTCCAATCTTGCCACCTAGCGAATTCCATTTATTTTTAACTATTAATGCAGGAACCGATTTTAGATTATCCCACCATTTTTCTACGTCGAAGTCTTTGCTTGCTTCATTAATACTTTCATTAATGTGTTCGTCAAGACTTGGTATTCTTTTGTTCATATGATTTAGTTTGTTTTATATATTCTAAAAAGTTATTGAGAATTATCTTATAATCCTCTTTTAATTTCTAAAATATCACATGAATTGAATGCATACGTCCTTTCAATTTTTTCATCGGGCTGTCCTTCGAATTGAAAACTTGAATTACTTCTGTACTGTTTAACTTTACGTATAACAAGCCATCCATCTTGTTGATATGATTGCAATTCTTTTTTATGTTCATCAGACCATTCTGACAAATCAACTTTCAATTTGTCACCTACATATATTCCTACTTTAAACCAAGCCATACTAATCGTTATTACGTGTGTGTTTACTAAAAAATTTATCGACTGTCATTTCTTCACTATCAGAATACCTTCCTTTTGGAATACTCATAAAGATATTTAATGCAACTACAATGTCATATTCATATTCAACATTAATATTTGTTTTTTGCAAATATAACTTGAATTCTTCTTGGCATTCACGGCAAACATATCCGATACCCTCTATATACGTATCGCACATTACATTACCGCATTCATTTCTATTACATGATAATACACTCATCTTTATTCTGAATTTTAACTTAATAACTTAACTTGCATTCTTGTTTCTATAACCTTTGCTTTTACATAATATTCTAAACGTTTTGCAGATTCAATGTATTCATCTTTCAATTTTTGAAATTCAGCATCATTAATTTCTTTCCAACTTGAATATCCATTAAAACAATAATGAAAACCTTCTTCTTTCATTCTGTATTTAATATTTTCCCATTCTTCTAATGATTCTAACGCTTTCTCTAATTTATCTTCCATTTGCTTATGTATTTCGTTTACTTAATATTTTTCTATATTCATTTTGAAAATTTTTCAATAATTCACAACTGTTTGTATGACACAATTCACAATTATAGTGTATGTCATCCCAATGGTCATGCTTATTTATTTTGCAATTAATGCATGGGTTATTATCATCGCGCCATTTTATTACTGGTGACAATTCTTCTAAATCTTTTGCTAATTGCGTATCTCGTTCATCCAGATTCGCAATTATATTGTTACGTGAATTATCATCAATAACATATTTTGTAGGATAACTCCAATAATCGCTTTTAAATCCCACATTATTTTCTTTCATGAATTTTAAAATCAAATAAACATGAAACATGAAATTTTCGCAGCAAATCTCATTATATGAATCACCGGTTTTGTTTTCTGCATAAACAGAATATCCTAATTCGCCAGAATCTCCTCTGTACGATTCAATTTTTATATTTCTGTCATATCCATATGAACATAACAAAACTTTAAATACATCAGTATTCGTCATAATCTTATCTTATAATTTTACAATCTTTTTCAACATATACTTTATGCGGTTTATCAACGATTTTACGGACCAATGTGTTTTCTTCAGATCCTTCCGTTACATATTTTGCAATAATTTCGTCAGTTGGTTTCGATTCCCATATGCATGCAGCATTGTAATGGTTTGCTCTTATTCCTGAATACCATTTATCTGATTGTTTTGTAATGTAAGTATTCATTTCATCAATTGAAATAACTTTATCTGTCTTACCTGTATCGAAACATTTCTTTGTTTTGCAACACATGTATTCCCATCTGCCATCATTGTATTTTCGTTTATTCCTAAACATGTGAAACTTTTCAGGATGAATTGTTGTTACTTCAGTAACTTCCCATCTATTACGTCTTGCAGCATCTTCACTTATAACTTCTGTTCCTCTAACGTATTCCCATCCTGTTAATAACAAATAGTAATTACCGATGTAAACAAATTTTGTTGTTCCTTCTCTATCTGAATACACATGCCCAGGTATCAAATCTTTCATTGCAACAATGCCTGATGTTATTGTTGACGTTTGTTCTTTATATTTTTCATAATCTGAAGATTCAACAGATATTAAAGATAATGAAAACTTGTCCCAAACTAAAACCAATTCACCCATGATTTCACCTTTTATGATGTCATGAAAACCCATAAGTGCAAATAAATTATCAGCAGTTATTTCAAATTCAAAACCTTTTGGATGAATAATGTAAAACATAGTTCTTCCTGAACCAAACCAATCTGCAGATCTTTGTGTTAATCCTGCAAGTTTGAATCCTTTTGATGGTTCATTTGTTATTACTGGAATTTCTTTATCGCCCCATGATGACCAAGATTTTTCAGCTCGAATCTTTCCATTCTCATCGACATAAGTTATAAATCCCAATGGAGTTTTACTTCCATCTTTGCGAATTCTTACTTTTAATTCTTTAGGTAATATCATATCATTATAGTTTATATTTATCAAAGTTTTTTGGCTTCTCGGGTTCTTTGCCTTCTTTTAGAAATCTATCTTCTGGCGGTGTAGGTGGTGGAATATTCTGCTTTTGTTCTTTCATATAATTGGCATAATCTTTACCTGCAGGATCTCCAAAAACAGCAGCGTTTAATGCAATTCTAAATTCACCAACTAACGTATCAATTAATTTTTGTTTATATGAATCATGGTCAATGCCAAAGTATTCTATGTTATCAACACTTTCAAGCCATTGTGTTGTCCGGAATCTGTATTGATAATTGCATATAAACCCATCAAGATGTGTTCTTTCAAGATTATAAGTCAATTTCTTTTTTTCTTCTATTTCCATAAGTTTACACATTTAAACAAATTACATTTTGCAAACTAGTCCAGATTGGACACGTTTCAGCGTGTGTAAAACCATCACAACCTGGCGCTTTGTTTGCACACGTTCCTACGTAACCTCGTCTTCTAGGAATTGCAATTGTGTCATCCCAAACTATTTTATGACTGTCATGTCCATTGTTCATGCAGAATCTGCATAAATCAGCAATTGTGATTAATCGAATTTCTTGTCCGTCTTTGTTTGTTATCATAATACTTTATATAAAATTAAACACGCAGTTGCAATTAACAAAATATTGATTAACCTTTGTGTTCTGAACTTTTTATAATCGCATGAACTGCTACCAAATACAATTTCATTGCATGGCGTTCGATGCCATTTAAACCAGAAGTTATTCCACGATCTTCTCATATTTCAACATATTTGAAATTTTTGTAATCCAAATCAAAACCGTCCATAAAGTTTTTATGATTCAAATGATAATTCATATTATCCACAAGATCTTTGATTTGCAAATGTGCCTCATCGCCTTTGACAGTTATACTTGTTAAACAAAATGTGGTTGGTAATATGTCATCTCTGTAAGTATCGCCAACAGATAATTCAATTCGCCAGTCATCACCGTATTGCCAGTATCTTCTGTCTGCACATCTGGTTAAAAAGAACAATCCTTCATTTGTTACATTAGCGTAAAACCAAATTCTGAACGGCGTTTTGTCATGCCCACAGCAACTTTCGATTGTCATTACGCCAGGTAATGAATTCATCGCCTCAATAATCTCTACACATTGCAAATCAATTGTGCCGTATTCTGGACCTATTAAGTCACTTATATTACTTTGTAATTTTTTCATACTTGTTTTGTTCCGTAAGTTTTATAATTTTTAGTTTCAATATGCCAATAGCAATCACCTATCCAGTAATGACAATTTATTGCTTTATCAACTTCCTTTTGTGTAAGCGTAATTCTTTTACCGTTTCTTTCTTCTTGCAATGTAAACGGCGTTATTCCAATGCAACGGTAATAAATTCCGGTAAAGGCTTCACGTTCTTTTGGACACCAATGAGCAGTATGCATAAATCCTATTGTAACATGGTCACCTAATTGAATTTTAGTTTTTGTTACAACTCGTGACTTCATTTCTTTTGTGAATTTTTCAGCCCGTGCAATCAACTCTGTCATTTCGCACATACCTTTAATTTTGCAATAATGTAATCTTTAACGCTTGATGGTTTTACAGCAGTTGGAAATAAACCTTCTACACCAACATACATTAAATCCGTTGCAACTTCTCTTGCATCAATTTTGAAAAACTTTTTATCAGGTGAACTTATGGTTACATGTGTTGCTTCACCAAATCGACCCGAACCTACCCACCAGAACCATTCCTGATTATCAATATGAATAACTCTTTTATGCTTCTTCATTATGTAATTTCAATAACGATTCAACTAATTCATTAACCATTTGTTCAAATGATTCACCATCTATGATTTTACCTGCAGTATAATGCAATTCACTTTTTTCAATAATTTCTCTAATCTTTTCTTCCATTTTATTTTTCATTAAATCCGAATAATGTTTCGATACATTCTTTTGCGTGCATTAATGATATGCCATATTTATTTGCAACAGTTGAATAACTTTTATCTGTTATTTCAAGATGACAGTCACAATTAAAATTTTGTCCATGCATGTCATATGCCTTCGGAACAATTTTTAAAGTTGACCGAACGAGTCGATAAAAATTAGCATCAATTAATGGTTCTTTAATTTCTGTAAGTTCTTCTCTTAAACATGGCAATGTTTGTCCGTTTTCAAACTTCACCATTATTTTTTCAAAAATCGTGCCATCTAAACATTCCTCTGTTTTGATACTTTCAATTCTGCCAAATAAATAATCACTAGCATCTGTTATTGCAACCCAAGCAGGTGTTTTAACTCTGTCTCCCGCTTTCATATTATCTTATGATTAAAAGTTTGCGGTCAATTGGCATATAATCGCCAGTTTCCAATTTTACAATAATTTGTTCAGGAACTTCTTCGTTATCTTCGATATGCTCACATATAATACTTACAACTTCACCATGAACATATACTTCGTATTTATCAATACTGTATGCTGCAGCAGGTGTTTTAATTAATGTTCCTACTTTAATTGCTTTTTGTTCAACTTCCCACATATGTAAAACTTCTTCGTCAGTTGCACCGTATATGTTAGATATTCCATACTTTGAGCAGTATCCCACCCAACTGTCAGACATGTCTTGTAAATTTTGAATCGGCAATGATTCCCACCAAAGCCATGCTTTTGTTAAATCGTTCATACTATAAATTTTAAAATAAAACAGTTAAATCTGCGTAACTTTCATCTTCTCGTACATAACAATCGCCGTATCCCAGATCTTCAACTGTTCTGTATATCGTTTTATGTTTGACGCCATCAGCATCTAATAATTTTTCAATTGCAATGTATACCTTTGTTTTAAAATCTCCAGTATGGTAAAATTGCTTTTCATTAACGGAGTAAATAACACATGATCTTTCACCACGTTTCGCAGCGTTTTCAACATCAATTTCTAATTCGCTAAAAACTTTATCTGCAATTGATTTGACTTTTTCTTCTTCTAATTTGACTTTTTCTTCTTCTAATCTTTGCATCTCTATTTTCTCTGCTTTTAACTTTTCATCATTAGCAGTTTTTAAATTTGCAATTTCTTTCTGCTTTTCTTCTGCTATGTTTACAAATTTTGTAAAATCTTTCATAACTATTCTAAATTAAATGCTTTAATTAAATCTTGTTCGTTTGCTAAAGTATTGCCTCTGTGATGTACATTCCTACCCCAAGAAGGCGTATGATTAAATAAAATGTCACCGCATTCACGTTTCATTAAGTATAACGGATATTCCTTTTTACGTTGGATTTCAAATCCTATACCGTTACATGGCTTGTAATCAGTTTTTGCAATAATAGGTATAAGATTATCTAATTGAAACTTTAATCCTTTAGCATATGTCAAAAGGTCTGGTATGCTATGAGACATAGTATTATCACTAACATCTGGATTATTTTCAATTTCTGTTATGAATTGATTCAAACATTTTTCTTTTACCTCATTGCTTACAACTGTTGCTTCTATTCCGTAAACATGGTCTCTTTCAGAGTATTCTCTAATTATAAACTCTGGCACAAAACCTTTAATAGTTTCATACGGTTTTAATTTATGCTTATTGATATAAATAATAGCATCTTCACATGTATCAAAATGTTTATGCACTGTGGAATTTATTATCTGAAAATATTTCTTCATTATTTCTTTTCTTTATAAGTTGCAATAACATTAACAATATTATCTAAGCATTCTTTATGTTTTCGCATGTTACCAAGAACAAATCGAATTTCATTCCAATAATTGCTGTAGCACTTCGGACATAACTCATAATCAATAGCGTAATTATTTCTTTGTTGCTCCGGTTCAGAATCGCTATTTGTTTTTGCGGAAATCTTTAACTGAACCATTGTTTCATAATAAGATTTGCCTTCGATTTTTGCACCGCAGCAATCGCATGTAATTGTTGTTACTTTCATGATTCTTTTTTCTTTTCGTTATACCAAATTGTAATGTGAAGATGCGTACCGTTATGATTAGATGATTGGGTTACATCTTTTTGCAATATCTCAAACTCAGAATTCCTGGCTAACCATTCGTTAACTTTACATTCCAATGATGAAATTCCCATTGCATCAAAAATTTTTACTTTCATATTCTTTAATTTGTTACTTATTAATCTCTTTCATAACCATCATTTTGATGACCACATTTCGTACATGTTTCTGTATAACTGCATGGACCGTACCATTCTTTACGTCCATAATGATGATCACAATTTTGTTCAACTGTTCTTTGCATTTGTTTACGCATTTCCCAAGAATCGTTACGCGATTTTTCTTCTTGTCGTTCTTTCGATGCCGATATAGCATTATTCATTACTGTTGCTAAACATCGAGTTGCATATTCGAGACTTATTTCATTTTGCTTGTAAAGTTTCAAATACTTAATAATTGAATTTTCAGTTATCTCATCAATCATGATTCGTTATTTTTTAGGTTTGTAAGTCATTATTCCAAATTCTTTATCAATGATGACATTAATATCATCAAAGTATTTTCGCATTGCAATTGTTTCAGTATAAGATAACATCCGCGATTCTTGCGTACAATAAGAACTTGTCGCTTTTGAAAAAAAACTTGTCCTAAATTCTTTAGATAAATATTCAGATATCTCAATATCAGAATTGTCATAAAACTTAATATAATGTTTATTGCAATCTTCTTTAAAAGAATCAAGTCCAGAATTGTAACATCTTTCTGTTAAAACATAATCAAGATAAACTCCAATATAAGTATCCGTAAAGTTTACACTAAAATATGGCATACTGAATGATCTTACCATATCGTGTTCTTTCAGAATCTTGTCACGTACATTCCATACACTTGTATAAATATCTCTGTAATACTCTGCAGGTTGTTCTTTTTTGAAAGTTTCAATTGCTTGGTCAATTTCTTTATCAATATCTTTATATATGTGTGGTATAAAGATGTACGGCTTTCCTTTTCCTTCGTCAAGAATCATTTTATAATCACGATGCTCTTCAAAATCCAATTTCATTTTGAATATCGGCGCAAATATTTTATCGAATAATTCAGATTGCTTTAACTCTGAAATATGTTTGGGTGCACTTAACATTGTAAAATAACATTCCCGTTCTCCATGTCCACAATCAGTATATACGATTCCTTTTTTAACAGATTCAACAATATGCGGTTCATATGGAAAACCAGAACGTGTTTCATTAAAATCCCAACTTGTACCATACATAATAGGAAATACTTTATCACCTTTTTTAAGGTCGCCATCGTTCGTTAACACATACGATTTGCTGTTGTATGTTTTTTTCTTAATCATAAAATATCAATATTCGTTTTAATTCTTTTCAATACTTTAATCGGAACAACATAAACAGTTTTCAATATTCTTTTTTTACCAGAGAATACACACCAAACGTAATCTCCATTGAATAATACAACTTTCCTTTTTGCACCTCTTTTAACTTGTTCCAAAAGGAATCCTTTACTATCATCTTTACCAATTTCGCATAATTCGATATAATCTAAATCATTCATTGACTTTTTAAACCGTTCTAAATATCGTTCTTGCGAATGTATTTTGTAATCCACTTTTATTTGTTTAGGACCCATAATATCTTATAAGACAATCGAATTTATTGTGGAACTCTTAATACAATTCATTCCTAATATCATTGCTGATAATCCTTTTATCTTTACACATCCCGGCGTAAGTACTTTTTCAATTACCGAATGCCTTAACTTCGTACCAAAAATACAAACAACTTTATCACCCGCTTTTATACTTACTCCATTAAAATCAACTGAACATATTTCTTTTGCCGCAATCTCTTCGTTAACCGACTCAATCGTTTTATTTCCTATTGCTAACTGCGCGGCAACTATTTCTTGTATCTTCTGCCAATTAGGATCATTCTTTATTTTTGCAATATACGCTTCACGCTCTGCACATGTATGACTGTCACCACCATTTACAGGTTCCCACCCTATTACATTACTGTGACCATAAAAATTCTTCGGCAACTTTTCGTATACCGCCTTCTTAATTATCAATCCACAATGCCAACAATGAATATCGTCATGTCTGTTCGCTAATGCCATTTATCTTATATTTTTAATTTTATATTATATACACGAGTATCCAAAAGTTTCATCCTTGAAACTTTTATTTCCCAAGACATCTAAGTCCACCTTCCTCAAAAAACCGCGCATCAATAAACCAAATCTCCAATAATAAACCAACCCAGTTTATTGAACAAAATTCAGTTTATCATTACAGCAATTCATTCTATCCACTTCTCTAAAAAAACCTGGCATACTTTCAAAAAAACTACTACCATCAACTTTAATACCACCATCTACATAAAGTTCTTTACTAATAAACAATACACTTACATACTAATAATACAATACATACTACTCATTATTATAATCTTACAATACATATTCTCATATATCAGTATCTACTACAATATCAACTATATGTTCCACAATGGGCACTGTTTGCTAACTTGCAATTTGCATATTTCTAACCTGTAATTTAGGTTCATTTGAGATCCTTTAATATCCTGTTTATTTCGATAGGTAATCCATTGTACCCAAACTTTTATTACAGTAACTATATCCGTATATTCATTCTACTTCTATCTAATCTATATAGTTTTATTCAATTGTATCAAAGTAACATTAGTAATTCTTAAAGTATACTAATTTTTTGTTGCAAATTTTGTCCTTACTTTAAAAATACCTTTTTTATCGAATATACATACTTACTGTCATTGTTCATTCGGAAAACTTCTTGTTTGTTCGTATTTAATTCAAAACTATACATTTTCCGTTAACATCGTCATTAAAGTATACTTAAGGTAGGAGATCTGTTTTGCACGTCATTGTTCATTCGGAAAACTTCTTGTTTGTTCGTATTTAATTCAAAACTATACATTTTCCGTTAACATCGTCATTAAAGTATACTTAAGGTAGGAGATCTGTTTAACAGATCTCCGGAGATCTGTTTTGCACGTCTTTTATGAATCTTATTTTCGGTATACAATGCGAGATATCTCCGGCTGATTACTTAGATACTGTATGTATCTTTTAGATGGCGCTAGAAGTGTTTATTTAGTTGAAATGTAGTGGATCTTGATTGCAAAACGGTAATTGAAGTTAGAATTCTCAAGTGTGGTTAGTTACCCATGGTGTTATAATAGATGTATTGTATGGAACATGATTGTATGGAACATGATTGTATGGAACATGATTGTATGGAACATGATTGTATGGAACATGATTGTATGGAACATGATTGTATGGAACATGATTGTATGGAACATGATTGTATGGAAGATTGTATTGTGGATATATGTATAGATATGTTATTGATTGTATTGTAGAAAAACTGAATAAACTATATGTTGTATTGTATTGTGGATAATGTGTAGTTTGTTATATTGTGGAATATTTGAATAGTATGCTGCAGTTTTTAAGGTTCTAGAAGAAAATCTACAAGACTAGAAGAATCTAGAGATGGTTTAGTATCTCTAGATTGCTATATTGAATATTAAACTGTAACTGAATGGGTATGAAATGTTATTCTGTGGTTACAGTTTTCCACCAATGATAAGAAATGCTACGGGGAACGAAGATGAATTTTCTATAAACAGGTTATAAACTGTAATTAATCCCAATCATCGTTAGGTTCGAATACGCAGATGTCGAATGATTGCGTACGTATAATCCATTTGATTGGATTGTAATAACCGTAGTACCAATAGCCTGATTCGCCTTTATATTTAGTTGAGTAGTTATCTCTAACAGTATAGACTAGTAGTTCGTGTTGGAATTTAAAAGTGAATACGAACACGATGATAAGCCAAGAAAGACAGAATGGTACGGACAGTGTGTACCATAAAAGTCGAACAAGCAGGAATAGAATATTCAGCAAGTTAATAGGTTTAATAGATGTGATTGACACTTTTGCTGGTTCAATTTGCGTTATAGCAAAACGGCCATCGTATCCTTCATCAGACGAGTATTTATCGCATTGTGGGTAGGCAGACATAGTTGTAATCTTTAGTAATTAATATCAGTAATAACAGTTGGCAGAATTTTGTTAATTGTAATTTTGTTTGCAACACCAAGATCTGTTTCATCGTAGTAAACTTGTGAGCCTTTTGGTATTGTGCATTCAACAATTACGTATTCTTTTTGAATGCCAGAATCAATAGCACGTCTAATGGTTTTGTAAAAGTGGAAACCTTTAGCATAAACTGCAAGGCGTTTCTTTTTTAAATATTCGATTCTTTCTGTGTATGACCTAGGTCCCTTTATGTTATAATGGATTCCTACGATATCATCTGCGTGTGCAGTTGAGCCTGGGTTCAAATCGTTGCTGTCTAAGTCGATTTGCGAAATTCGAGTTTCGTAAAGGTTTCCTAGTATGTATTCAAATCCTTGTGATGAGCTGCTAACTCGTAGTTCATCAGGTTCGTCTTTATCGTTTGTTATAAAGATTGGAAGTCATTCAACTTTTTTATAAACCGTGATATCTTCGGTAAGGATCTTCGGTGTAATTTGTTTAGTTACAAGACACATGATTTTAGTATTTAGGTTCAGTATTATTTACGTCACGTACGAACATAATTGTTTGGACAAGCATAATGCCAATGATAACGAGTATGTCAGCAACAAGTCCAATGATATAAGCAATGAACAAGTTTAAGATAGAGAAATTTGCAATGCCAATGATAATCATAGAGATAACAGGCAGAGCGTGAAGTGCCATTATAAGAGCGACGATAGGTCGTTTAATAATGAATGCTTTAAGTTTAGGATTTTCGATTTTCATTTTCATTCAAGAATTCGTTAAACGTTGGAATTGTTTTTTTTAATGTTGATGGTTCGCATACCGGTGGTTTATTGAATTTCGATGCAAGGAATGCTATGAAAAACATAAACGGTAATATCGGCCAGAACATACCAGCAGCAGGTTCAATGTCAAAGAATACTCCAATAAATAGTACGACTAGCAAATAGCCAAGTATGAATAATTCAGTTATCATAAGTAGAATTTAAAATTTATACCAAGCGTTACATTTTTTAGTTTTAGCAGAAGGAGTTCGATGTTTAAGATTATCATAGTACATCGCAGTATCATTATCAATTGTATGTAAACGATAAAGTATTTTGAATTTAAAAACATTATCAATTGAGTAATGTTCTTCGACCTTGTTTGGTTTAGATGCCCATAGATAAGGTCGGTCTCTATCGCCATTGTAGTATTTAATTTCAGGTTGGCCCATTATGAATGTATCAACTTGGCCGAAGTCAGTTGAGTTATGAGTTACCTCAACAAGGTTGACAGGACCATCGTATGGCGCGCATGCAAACAGAAAAAGTGGTAAAAGAAATAATAGCAGTTTCATAGTTAATTAAATTAGTGCGTCAATTATTAAATGAAAAGTTAATGATATCAGGAATACGAATGAGCAACCAAGAAATGCGAAAAAACAAAATTGGAATTGGAACAGCATATCCAATGTTGGGTTAAAGAATACACATGCAAGTATGAATAGAAGTAAACCGCCAAAGATACAACTAAAGATGCCAACGAATCTAGATACGTGATGCATCATGTTTGAAAGTATTCCCATAGATTAATGAATAAAGATATCAGTTCCGTAAAGGTCAAGTCTTTTTGCTACAGGGTGACAACCTATGCAATGATATGATTGTGGTTTGTCGCCTAATTCGATTTCCCAGCGCCAGTCTGTTATTTGTTCGAGCGTTGCGCCACAAGCAACAAGTATTTTCATGAACTGGTTTGCAGAGATTGTTTCGGATAATGAAAAGTATTTTTGTCCCATGATTATTTGTTTAATTGTTAAAATCAAATATACAACATTATGAATACAATAGCAATAGTATATGAAATTATTTTTTAAGAATATGAAACTATTTTTGAAAACTGTATATAATAACTACTGTGGTTTCGGAAAGGGTAGTATGGAAAGACTATGGCTGAGGTAGTTCCATGACAGCAATTCTAGGATTACTTATGTTCGTAGAAATAACAGTTACGTTTATAATTAACAGCAAGGGCGGAGTCAACATAACGGTCTCGAATTTGGTTTAATATTTTGAATGATCTAACATTATATATAACCATTGGCATAGCTTGTCCAGGAACATCTGCGGTGAGTTGGTAGTCGCTTAGTTTGGGTATACCTAAAATGAGTGTGTCACGTTGTTCATTATCTTTGCCTGTGTGCTGAACGACTACACGATAGAGAGGACCGTCATAATCAGAGCATGACGTTAGAATAGCGATTGCAATTGAAAGTAACAAGTATTTCATATATCAATAAATTAAAGTTTAACAAAAAAATCCCGTACGCTCACTACAACGCACGGGATAAAGAAAGGAGTTCACCTAAAGTCGATTAAAGGTAAACGGATGGTGTCATCACGACATGCATCAAACTTAAAACTATGAGTCTTTAATAACTCTGCCTTTACTCCATCCGTTTGGAATAACATCAGTTATTTTTATTTTTTTATTTTGTTTCAATTCTATATTGTGAATCCACATAGTTCCATGCTGCGAATTTTTATTGCCTGCTTGTTTCCCTGCGTGCGATTCTCTCATTTTTTGTTTTGTTTCGTCCGAGTGACATCGATTTGACCATACGTATACATAACCGTTGTCGATTAATGATGGACAATCGTCGATTCCTACTCTAATAACTATGCCATCACGCGATACCATATTTACTCTACGTTTTAATTTATCACAAACGTAATGCGAGCCCTTCTTTGTACTTTGCAATGATTTGAGTTCACCTGATAAATAACGAGGATCATCAGTATTCACACAAAACACATTACCGTTTGAATCAATAACTGCTACTCTATTTAACGCAATTGGTTTTAATTCGCCGGATGCATAACGAGGATCATCAATTTTAATAAGAAACGTATGTCCTTCTGAATTTTTAACCATTACACTACCTATTGTATGAAAGCCATTGAATGGAATATAATAATTCTCATTTAAAGGATCTTCAATACAATTTGTTATTTCTTCTGTTTCAAACTTTAAAGCATCTTCTCTGCAAATAAAGTCATCTTTAATAATTTCCTTTTTCAACTTTGTCTTATCAGGTTTCCAAGTTTTCATTGAACCTAGATAAGAATCTAGAGTAGGATGAACTTCTGAACTTCTGGAACCTATATAGAATTGTTTAGTTTCTATATGTTCAATTCGATATACATAATGATACATACATTTAAATATTTTTAATTATTTATATTATATATCAAAATTGATATAGGAATAAATTAAAGTTTAATATAGGAATCGAACCTATCTCTACCGGACAGCCGGTGCTTCGCCTTCTAAGCTTTCCGAACAATTAGAAAAAAGTAAAATTTATTCGACTTTACTTTTTTGGTTTTTTGTATACTTACGAGTTCCATAGATAATTAAACCGATGAAAGCAACTGCAAGTACGATTGTTGTTGGTGTTGAGATCATATATTGAGTTATTAAGTTACAAATAAAAACGAGAGCAGATACATAAACTTACTAGCTTTATATATCCTTAACTGATATTAATCGCCATGGCTCATGTGTACTTTACGGCCGGCAATAACAGTTGTGCACTCGTTTAACTCTATGGCCTCGTCAACCGCAGCTGTATTTAATTCTTTACCAGTTACAAACCGGTGATTAACTTATGGTCCATTACTTTTTTCCACACGTCAATCGAATAGGGTAACACTATGCGCAATACCCAGTACCTTATTAACAGTTAGTACCATCCCGTAGTATCATTGATATGTTATATTGCTAAGTGCAGTCCACCTATTTACCTCAACGCCTTTTGTTGAGAACAATACAATAAAACTCAGCACCACCTGTTAGTTTCAACTTTCAACCCCGGATTGGTGGTCCTAGGTATCTTGTCACATCAGTATCCGCTGGTGAGGGCGTCCGTCTCCCTCATTAATTGAACCGCTGGTCAAACCAAATACCGCGGGCATGCAGGTGCTTTTAACCTAACTATTTATATCGGACTGAACCGACGCCCATAATCTTTAATAACAATCGCTCCACATGTCTTGGCCATTAAACGACAAGGGCACCGTGTTCAACGGCAATCCCTCGGATGGACTCGAACCCTCATATGAGGAGGGATTGTTATTTTTATTTTGTATCGTCGGAGAGATTCGAACTCTAAAAACGCGAAACGGATTCGAACCGTATTACAACCCAAGCCGCTTTCCTTCACCCTACGCGGGCGGCATCATCCAGATACAATGCTTCACGATATTAAAATTTTATTTTTCTGCCTGCAATCCAGCCAAACGGTATTGCATCAGTTTTTTTTATTTTTTTATTTTGTTTCAATTCAATGTTATGAATCCATGTTGTACCGAATTGCGAATTCTTTTCTGCTGATTGCTTTCCTTTGCATAATCGCATTTTTGCTTTAGATTCTTCAGTGTGTTTTTTATTTTTCCACACGCCTACAAGTTCACCCGATTTGAATCGTTCATCATCAATTTTAACCCAATGCTTATTGCCATTTATATCAATTGCATTACAATATCCTTTTGTTATACTCACAAATCTTATTTCACCTGTAGTTATTCTGCTATCATTTTTTGCTACACGTATAATTTTATCATTCGAATCAATTGCCAAATACGTATATTTTGTTGCACCAACAAATTCACCTGCGATATACTTAGGATCATTCAACAAAACCTGACACGTGATGCCGTTAGCATCCTTTACAGTAGCAGTTCCTTGTACATGATACCCAATTGCCGGTATGTAATAATTCTCATTTAACGGATCATCAATAAACTTTGTTATTTCTTCCGCTTCAAACTTAATAGCATCTTCTCTGCAAATAAAGTCATCTTTAATAATTTCCTTTTTCAACTTTGTCTTATCAGGTTTCCATACAGACATTGAACCTAAATAAGAATCTAAAGTAGGATGAACTTTAGAACTTCTTGAACCTATATAGAATTGATTAGTTTCTATATGAATTACTTTATATACATAATGATACATAAATATTTGTTTTATTTATATATCAAAGTTCGAATTTAAAATTTGTCACGGTAGTAGGGTTCGAACCTACAATGTCATGGCCGATTTGACCAGGCGAATGCGCCAATATTCTGTACCGTTACCGTTTCTGAATTGCTCACTACAACAATTCAGTAACATTACTTGAATAAACAAGTTTATTAATTGATAAGCTTCCGGAATAGGCTCCGACCCTATTTCTCCAACTGGCGCATCAATCCACTTAATGCTTTCCGGATACCGTACGGAATTTGCTCACTACAACAAATTCAATACCGGTGTATTAATTGATAAAGTTTTAAAGGCAGTTGAGGTTTCCTTTTGCTATAAAACCTCAACCTTGAATGCCTCATGTTAATCTGGAAACAAACCCTCTTGCGATTTATCGTCACAGCAAGTAAGAACGGAATGTCTTAAAGTTATCGAAACAACCCAGGTAATACATACAACCTAGCAATTTTTTGAAAGAACAACAGGCAACCTGAAAAAACGCCGAGAGAAATTATGTATAAAAAGCGGCGGTAAAAAAATCAGGTTCCTGTTGTTAATATTTTAATTTATTATTATATACAGAAGTATTTCAAAGTTTCAAATTAATTTTGATTTTATTAAAAGGAAAACCTTTAACAAGATTATTAAAGGTTTTCCTTACAGAACAATTATTGGAAATTATTTAACAGGAGTGATTTTAGTTAAAACAACGTTTCCTTTTTCGTCAACGATATGTTTTAATCCACGTTGAGCAAGTTTGTATTCAACCGCCTCTTTTGTTACGAAGTTTGCGTTTCTTTGAGCAAGTTTGTAATCGGCAGAGTTTTTCAATTTGTTTTCTGCGTTTTTAGCAGCGATAGATTCATTGTATTTTTTTTGGTCAGCGATTTGTTCGTCAAGAGATTTGATACGAGATTCTTCAGTTCTTCTAGCAACCTCAGCTTTATTTGAACGAAGTGTGTGTTCAAATTCAGAAACAGCTCTACCGAAGTGATCTTTATAACCTTTAGAATTTCCACATTTCATTTTTCCAACAGGAAATTCAAATGAGTCAGCAACAGTTTGATTTTGTTTTGCGATTTTCGATTGGATTTTTTTAGAGTTTTTCATAATTTTCAAGTTTTTGTAGTGAATGTTTATATTTATCAATTATTATATTCAAATATACAACAATAATCAGGCAATAGCAAGGGTTTTGTTGTTTTTTTTTACTTTTTTTTAATTTTTTTTGAAAGAACGGGTATTAATTTTGTTTTGTTTAATTGTTAAAATCAAATATACAACATTATTGCAGCAATAGCAATGGTTTGTGTATTTATTTTTAATTATTTTTACTTTTTATTTCCATCATTTCAGCTTTTGTTCTTCTTTGCTTTCGTTTGACATAAATCTTCCGTCCTATTAACCAGCCATCTGGTATCTCTGTATCTTTTTTAATCCTTTTATTTTTTATCAATTCATCGCAGTGAATCCATATAGTGCCATACGTACTAGTCTGTTCGCCCACATACTTTTTATTTGCATCACTTATTTTTATTTTAGTTGCCAAAGATTTAATGTGTCCTACGTTATAGTGAACTAGTTCGCCATTCGCATATCTAGGATCGTCAATAGATACAATTAATTTATTACCGTTTTCATCCTTTACTAATGTTTTTCCTGTTCGCTTTCCTGCATTCATATGTTCGTACTGTCCACTTGTATATAACGGATCATTAATTGAAATTTTAAACAATTTGCCGTTTTCATCTTTTACCGTTGTCATACCTGCATTTGTATGTTTGCCGGTTTTATAAAAAGCTGTATTCGGAATTGCGTAGTTTTCATTTAATGGATTATTGATATGCTTACGAATTTCAACTTCTTCAAATTGCAATGCAGATATTCTATCAGAAAAGTTATCTTTAATAATTTCTTTTATTAATTTTGTTTTATCAGGTTTCCATGTTTTCATTGAACCTACATAGTTAACGTCGTCTATTGGTTTGCAGCTGCAAGTTCGAGATCCAATATAAAATTGATTCGTTTCTATGTGTGTTACTTTATATACATAATAATGCATAATCTAAACTTTTTAATTTTGTTTAAATTATATATTCATTTTAGTATGGGTTATTTATAAAGTTACTGGAGAGTTTATCCATAGGATTAAAGCACCTAAGATAATTGCAATTCCGCAGTTGATTAAATCCGCTTTTGTAATTTTTGTTTTGGTTGAGGTATTTGTAGTTTCCATATTGTTTGTTATTATCAATTATGTATATACAAATATAAACTAAAAAGACCTCAATAGCAATAGTAATGCAAATTATTTTTCATAAAATGCAATATTTTTTTGCTATTGAGGTCTTTTGATATGATTTTAAATGTTGTAGTCCTGCCAGTTTGACTGTTTTTCAGTACTTACAACTTGAAGTCCGAATCTTTTGTTCCATTGTTCGCACAAATCGTACTCAAATTTTGCACAAAGGTCAAGTGCAGTCTTGTATTTATCAACAACCGACCATAATTTTGGTGGTGTTTTTTCATTTGGGTAACCGCCGGTACGATAATGGAAGTACTGTAGCATTTGCCAGAACTCTTTTGGGTCGCCGTTGCATTCAACAACATATGCATCATGATGTTTTTTCATCAATGGCCATAACGTTGCGTTCAAACGTTGGCGGGTTGTTGCGCATTCATCAAGTAATGATGTGATACGTTTATCCATTGGGAAGTATTCAGGTTCACCTTCAGTAACTGTTACGTTAGTATCAAGTGAAAGCAAACGGTTTATTTTATCGTCATTGGTTTGCATGTCGGTGTACAAGTGTTTTCTTGTAGCAGATTTCTTTGCGGACGTAAGTGCGTCGGCATCCATTTTTTCTAAAAGATCTTTATCAATTTCAAGGTCGCCGAATAATTTTTTACGACGGATATTTACAAGTTCGAAGAAAAACGGTTTCGTGATTGAAACATTTTCTTCAAGCAATTCTTTAATCTCTGCCCATGCATCGATTTTAATTGAATCGGATCCTTCACAAATTTCAGTCAGTACAGCATTTGCTGATTCCAAAAGTACTTGTGCCTTTTGAACTGTTGAGCGAGGAACTGAATTAAGTTGTGTTAGTTCAACAACTTCTTCTGCGTTTTCACGCATGCCTTTGGTAATCTTGATTTCTTTCGACATTAGTTTTAAGTATTAAGTTTAACAATAGTGGCGAGGACAGGATTCGAACCTGTTTCTCCGGATACTGAACGACCAGGCTTCACCAACAAAGCTTCCTCGCCATATCAGTTTTATCTTAAGAACTGAAAAACTCAACCGAACTACGATTCGGACGAAGCTATTTGATTGCTCAGGGATACTTCGAGTTACGATCTACACGTCTGCAGCCTGCTTATCTTATTCCAATTCTGTTTCGACAAAGTCAATGAACTCTTCTAGTTCGTCAGTTGTCATGTAATTTCCTAACAACTCTATGACTTTTTCAATTGATTGGTCTTCTAATAGTTCTTTTAACTTGTAAAATGCTGTAACTTTCACCATGGGATTACAGTTTTTCGTATTCTTCCTCGATTAATACACGATGTCTGATGCCATCAATGACTTGACAAAGAATATTTCCACTTTCTAAGACTTGAAAAACGATACATTCAGTACCGATTGGTATGCCGTGTCCTAAAACATCAGCAATAACTTTTACTTTATCTCCTGTTTGCATACTTTTATTTTTTAAATTTTGCAACTTTAACTTTTTCACCTATTTGAAATGCACCTAATGTATCTTTAAACGATATGTCAGGATCTTTACTTGCAATTCTTGCAACATATACAGCCAAACGTTCGTCATATCTATCCACAGTTATGTCTGTAATTTTGTAAACTGAAACTTCAGGCGCCTTGATTACCTCAACTTCAACTTGTTTTTTACAATGAGACCTACCGTTATCCTTCGGAGCGCAAGATGACATCAGAATTCCTGCAGTCAATATCAGAAAATACTTTTTCATTTATATAACTTTTAATTTGATTAATTCATTTTCCAAATTCTCATAATCATCAAGTGTTATTTTGATTCCATCAACATCACCATATTTAGATAACATCATGTCTCGTTGTTTTGATGCAAGCAATTCAGCTTTTGCATTTGCTTCAGAATTACTCATTTGCGGATTATGTTCAGGTGATACAAACCATGCAAATGAATCATTGAATAAGTCAGTATAAAATCTTCTAGCTTCTCTAATTATTTCGAGAGCCTTTATCTCTTTTGAGAAATCTCTTTTTCCGTTTATAATTGTAGGTTCCATAGCGATTTGTTTTATCAATTAATTAAAATCAAATATACAACATATTTGAAGCAATAGCAAATTATTCAGAATCTTTTTTGCTATCAAGTTCAAATTCTTTTGCAAACTTTGAATTTTACCCGCCTTTGTTTTATTCCAGTTTTTATCTGCAACTTGTTGTTCAATTATAAATAAAGAATCTTTGTAACTGTATACTTGCATTTTATATTTGAGATAAACTTTCTGTATTGAATCTGATGCGTATACTATATTTAATTTATCGCATATACTTAAGTATTGCGATGCAGTATTATAATCCTTATCATTTATGCATAAACCTATTTTATTTGTATACTCTAATAATTCTTTGTTTGCTTTTGCTTCGTTTTCTTTATAATCGCGTAATTGATTCTTTTCTGCTTGTTCACTTCTGTAATCAAAGACGTCAATCCATGCTGGCAATGTGCAAATAAAAATTCCAAAAATAATTATCAGCATTCCTTGTATTTTTCTTTTCATACATACATCGTTTTAATTAAACTTTTTTTGTGTGTTCCCATCCATCTGGCAACTGTTCATCTTTACGTATTAACTTTCGTTTTTTTGTTTCGATATTGATAATCCAAATTCGTCCACTTCCTGAACCTTCAATCCAATCATTCGGAACAGATTCGTCTTTCTTTATTCTTTTCTTTTCATTTGTTAATGGGTTGAATATCCATCTTGTATTATAGCAAGACGTTTCGTTTCCTCTTTTTAATTTATTCTTGTTACTTATCTTTTTCTTTGTTTCTTCTTTTCGATTTCCAATTATTTGAACTGCTCGTTTTTCTTTTATTTTATCGAGCGCTTTATCTGTATGCTTATAACCTTTTTGTATAAACATAACTTCGCCACTTAAATATCTTTCGTCAAAAACAGATACTTGAAATACGTTACCGTTAGTATCTTTTACTGTAACCATATCTTTATTCATCATAACAAATTCACCAGACAAATATCTAGGATCATCAATCGCAACTGAATAATGTTTTCCGTTTTTATCTTTAACTGTTACTCTACCATTTACGCAATATCCAATACCAGGTATATGATAATTCTCATTTAACGGATCATTGATTACTTTTGTTATTTCTTCTGCTTCAAACTTCATTGCATCTTCTCTACAATTAAAGTCATCTTTTAGAATTTCTTTTCTTAAATTTGCAACCTTCGGTTTCCAAACCTTCCAAGAACCTAAATAATCATCGAGTTCAGAATTTAACTTTGTTGAACGAGAACCGATATAGAATTGTCCTGTCTCTATATCGGTAACTTTGTATACGTAATGAATCATGCTTTATTTTATATATTCATTACGGTTTGGGATTATTTAAAGGGAAATTGTTTGCTTAACCAATAAACGATTTATCTCCAACGAATTAGACATACCGTAATGTTTTTGAATATAGGCAATCTTTGTTAATGAATAATTTTTGTTGTGAATCAATTTTGCAAAAGATTCAAGTGAACATGTTCGAGTTGAACCTGTTAACACCGGAGTATTATCAATGGTACTTGTTGTTATCTTTTCACCAGTTTTTGGATTTACCAAAGTTTTTACAATTGTTTTCGCTGGCATCGGTTTAATTTCAGATAACTCAAGCGATGTTGAATCAACAGCCGTTACCAAATATTTGTTTTTATCGGTTTCGTAAATTTGATTGACTTTCACATCAGCCATAATACTTGATATACGTTTGTTTAATAAAGATGAATCTAAATAAACGTTTTTTTCGATTTTACAATTGTTTTCCATAGTTTTAAATATTAGCGATTTATATTATCAATTAATTAAAATCAAATATACAACATAATGAAAGCAATAGCAATAGTTTTAGCAATTATTTTTAAATTATTTTTAAAAAAATTTTCTTCCTATTGTCCAGCCATCTGGAATATCGTCACCTTTTTTTATTAATGCGTTTTTCTTTGTATCTAAATTATGAATCCAAATTTTACCGCCATTAGCACTTAATTCGCCTTTATGCAATAAAGATTTCATTCTTTGTTTTTCTTTCGTTTCAATACTATGTGATGATCCTTTTTTTATGCCGACAAGTTCACCTGATAAAAATCTTTTATCGTCTTTAGAAACTTTAAAAACGTTTCCGTTATTATCTTTAACAGTAATTAATCCTTTATGCATTGACACAAGTTCCCCAGATAAATATCGAACATCGGTTTTTGCAACTGATATATTATTTCCTTCCGAATCTTTAACAGTAACTAATCCTTTTGCTGTACTAACAAATTCGCCAGACTTAACTCTTGGATCATCAGAATATACAGAATACGTATTGCCATCTTTATCTTTAACTGGCATTTGCTTTGCTCTTACAAATAACAATTCTCCAGATACGTATCGAGGATCGTCAGTCTTAATTAAAAAAGTTTTGCCTTCTTTGTCTTTAACAACAATATGTCCGGCAGTATGAAAACTTAATCCTGGGACGCTATAATTTTCATTTAATTTATCGTCTATACAACTTTGTATAATTGCAATTTCTTTCTCTATTGCAGCAGCACGTGATTCAAAAGAATCAAATAGAATTTCTTTTATTAATTTTGTTTTATCAGGTTTCCAGGTGCACATCGAACCTAAATAAAGATCTTGGCTTGGCAATACGCTGCAGCTTCTTGATCCAATATAATATTGTCCAGTTTCTTTATGCGTTACTTTATATACGTAATGATACATAATTAAATTATTTTAATTGTTTATTTATATATCAATGTATCGGTTTCATAAATATCAAATATATGGAACATAAACTACAACATTATTCAAGCAATAGCAATAGCAATGACATTTATTTTAAAAAACTTTTCTAATATTTATACGTACCATTGTACTTCCTTCGAACCCAATAACATATGTCGTCAACTATATCCGAATCAAAATCCACTGCGCATATAACTATCCAACTTATAAACATTGTTATTAATCCAAATAACACAGTCACTCCACATATCGCACCGACCGTCGGCCTCGCATCTTTTAACAAACTCGGACCAATAAAATACCCAATTAACATTGCACAACCTATCCATATAGCATACGTAAAAAACCTAATGTTCTCTACAAAAAAATAAATGATAGTATCCAGTATCGCATCGTTATAAATCTTTCTCATCATATGTATCTTTAACTTTCATAACAAAATCCGCAAGACGCGTTCTTCCATAATCTATCGTGGCAAAATCGTTCCAGAAACTAATAAACATCATAATCAATATTGAAATTCCTCCACCTACTGCCCACGTTAATACTTCTACTTCTTCTGGCTTTCCAAGCCCAGCTAAATAATATCCCAGCGTCATTCCTACTGAACAACTTACAACAATCCATAACACGTACATAACACTTTTGATGTTATTCACTACCCAATAAATTAACCCATCAAATACCGAATCGTTAAATATCTTTCTCATCGCAACTTTCATATTTTGATTTAAACAGCCACTTTACATTATCCAATATTGCACCCTCTGCATCTATAAACGCAAAGAACAACAAAATTACAAAACCTACTAATACACTGCTCATCAAAAATACCACAGCATAATCAGCACCACCTACTTTTGCATCAATGAATAACCAATACGATATCCATGTTCCTATCGAAAAACTTATGCATATTGATATAACGGTAAGTATTGTTGAAATATTCTTTACTATATAATAAATGATGGCATCTATTATCTTGTCATTAAATATCTTTCTTTTCATAACTTACAAATTTTCATACCACTCACTAATCGAACGTTCCCAATATTGCAATAACTCTGTCATCATTAAAAATGCAATCGGCAACAAACAAAACATTAATCCTAACAACGTTCCACAACACCATGTTATTACTATCTTACCATCTGGCGGCGTACTGTCGTCCATCGCAATAAAATATCCCATCGTCCATATACCGCCCGGCATTCCGATTGCTATTATCAACCCAATAACAATTAACATAAACCGATAATATAAAAAATAAATTATCGAATCCATTACCTTGTCATTCGTTATACACTTTACTTTTTCCATAACTAACTATAATAAACTTTTCCAATATACTTATGCAAACTTCTGATGTGAACTCCTATATCAATAGTATCTAATAAACCAATTGTACCAAGCCCACATATAAATCCAATAATAATTGTTATAAACATATCGCTGTCCGTACTTATTCCAATCGTCAATATACATATACTATAACTTAACAACATACATATAGCAACACCTGCAACTGTCATAACTTGCTTTGCATTCGATACAAACCAATATAATAATCGGTCAATTAAATAATCTCCAGTTTTCTCTTTCATACTTTATATCTTTTTAATAAATACCCAATCTATCCAATTAATTATACTAAGAAATATCAAACATAAATCCAATATCGCCATTCCATCCAATCCCGTCTGTATCGCTACCCATAAAAACAACGATGCACCTACTGCACTGAATATCCATCCATGCGCAATTTTACGACCTACTAATAACATGCCAATCAACGTGGCAAATGATGCAATCCAATCCATACTTTTATGATATTAATAAAACTCCTATTATCGCCACTATAACAATACCAGCACCTACAAATAAACCTCGTCTCCATCCAATGTCATGATGAACCGCTTTTAAATGCTCTATTTCCTCATTTGAATATTCCATAGATTTAATGATTATTAAATTATAGTTAAATATACAACATTAATTCTTATATAGCAAATAAAAGGACTATTATTTTTCATAAAAAAGTCATATTTTTGGACACAAAATAGCCTTATACCGCAAAATGGGCCATTTTGGGCTATTGTAACCATGTGAAAAATGGCCCATTTTGGGCTATACTGGAAGTTCCTTACAGTTAATATGGCCAATTGAATGGCAATAGAACGTGCATGTACGCAAAAAGCCATTATAGTACTACCAATATAATAGCAGTGGTATAGCAATGGCATCTACGAGTGGCTTGTGGTAGCTTTATGCTACTGATAGTAGATGCTACTGATGAATGATAGTGGCTTGCAGTGGTTAGCAGCATTGAGTCATTGGCTGCTGCGGCAGAAATGCAATTATTTAAAAATGCAATTATAAAAAGCTATTGATTTTATATCTATTTGTTTTGTATATACAAATCTAAGGCTTTAGCAAAGCCGTTAGTTCAGAAAGAAATCCGAGATCATAAAGTCACACTTCGAAAATGGACTTCCTAAGTAAACGCCTAAGTAAGGAACTTATAGTAATTCTCCAAGTGGAATCTGATTGTTGCAGAATTTAGAGATGACGGCACTAGTTGATTTTAAAAAATTTTTTGGGGAAAAAAAATGTCCACTAAAAATGGACATTCTAAAAAGGTATGATTTTGTTTTAAATTACGATTGCAACAATGTTGTTGGTTTCGATTGAATCTTTTACAATATAAAGTTCTCTATTGCTAAAAGTATTTAAAAATTCCTCGAGGTTTAAATCAGAAGCGTAAGGAACAATTATTTGATTTCCTTTTGTGATAGTAAAATTATTATCTACAAGTTTGTAAAATTTATTTGCCATAAATGATTCTTTTAAATGATTTATAATGATATGTAAAAAAGTTGATATACAACTATAACATTGTATTTAAAGTTTATAGAATGATCCTTAGATATCATTGGTATCTACCTGGAGTTATTTGTTGCGGTAGCAACAAACAGATGCCATTACTATTTTTTTGATTTAGGAATTGGATTATTATTTACGTATGAGAATTTTCTAAGTAGTTTAAAAAATTCCTCATGTTCTTCGATTGTATTATTGAGGTCAGCAATATGTTTACGTTGATTTACAATGTAGTACAATAGAAGTTTTTCGTTTTCTGTTTTTTCAGCAATAGGTGAGTTCTGCATGTAATTGATTAACTCGATTGCTTTTTGGTAATTCGGGTCGTGAAAACTAATCATTGATTAACCTAGTAAAGAGTCAGTTTTGAAATTACCGTTTTTGTTGTATTTGCTCGTTTGTTCTGAGTACCAATAATCGTATTCGATTTGGTTAGGGCAATCCATACCGAATCTTTCAACAAAAGAGTTTTTCATAAACGCTGGAATAACTTTTTGTTCAAGTGTTCCGTTTGTTTTTGTAATGAATAAACAGAAGTCAGTAACTCCACCTGGTTTGATTACTTCGTTTACGTTTTCGCTAAATGGTGTGTTTGTTTGTTCCATGATATTTATTTTTTTATGTTAAAGTAGTTCTGTTATTCTTGCAATGATTTGGTCTCTAGATAAAACGCCAACAGTTCTCATGTTTATTGTTTTGTTTATGTATAGAGCAGTAGGTACATTACGTATGTTTAATATTCGTGTTAGTTCCTCGTTTTTTTCAATGTCAATTTTATAGAAGTCAACGTTTGTATAATCTTCTTCAAGATCTTCTAGTTTTGGTGCTAATACTTTACAGGGTCCACACCAAGTTGCATAGAAGTCAATGACGACAGGTTTTTCTCCTAGAAAATTAATTTCGTTATTTTCGGCTTTATAAATGTTATAAACGAGTTTGTTAAATTCTTCTGTGTTTATTTCTTTCATGATTTATTTTTTTGAAATTTTGAATTAAGTTTTTTAGCGCGGTTTTTTAACGCGTTAAAATGATTTTGACATTGTCTTTGTTCATTGATGTTATTAAACGAGAACTTTGTATTTTCTAGAAGTTTAACAATTGCAACTAGAGATTCTGTTATCAATTTTTGATTTTCATAAATGTCTTTATGAAGTTCATCATGAATTTGTTCAGGATTAGAATTCATCTTCAATTCCTGGGATGTCGATTTTTCCTCTTCCATCTTGTTTCTTTATATGAAGTTGTTTACTCACGAATTCTTTAGCGGCTCTGATGAGGTACGCTTGAATTGCTTTTTGTTGTTCTGCTTCTGTTGCGTTTTCTGGAAGGATACCCATTAGTGTAAAATCTTCAATAAGTTTTGCAGAAACTTTTGTATGAATGATTGTTTCACCTTCCAATGTTATTTTGTAATAACCGTCTTCTTCTAGTACTATTTTATAATCATCTGCGGAGGGTGCAGACGGTACGTAGGGTTTTCTTGATGAATTTGTTGTAACGTTGATTAGTTCATCTGAAACAACTGCTTTTGTTTTGTCTCCCATAAAAAAATTATTTAATGTATCCTTGTGCTTTTAAGAATTCTCTAAAAGCATCAACGACTTCTTTATCGTTGACTGTTAATTTCCCTTTTACGTATATGTTGCCATTATTTTCAAATCGCATGAATTCAATTGAATCTTTATCGAATAAAGAAATTAAAGAAGGATTTGGAATGCTAATAGGAACACTAGCAGGCGTGTAATTAAAAACGGCATCATTAAGTGTAAACGAATTTACACCATCGTCAATCATTTCTCTTAGCGATTTTTCCATTGTGTTAAGTTCATTATCGTCTAAATTTTTAACGTCCTCAATTGGCATGTTAAAATTTTTTGCAACAAGATATTCTTTTTTGATTCTTTCTGTTGTGTTCATTATTTATTCTTTTATAATTATGCCATTCCAAGTTCTATCGCTATATTCGATATACGCGCGTACATCTAGGATTGTGTCTTCTTGATATTTTATTCCGAAATTATTTGGAATGTCGTAAGCAAAATCGTTTTCAAAAAAATCTGTTCTTGATATGGATACTTTATGATATCCCATAACAGAAATGCTATCGCCTGTTCTATTCTTGAATTTTATTACAATGTCGAATACTGTTTTTTTGTTGATTATGTTAAGAAGCAAATTTAGTGGGAAAACGTCGAAACCTGCAAGATTGTCGATTATGTTAAGATTGAAAACTACGGAATGTTTTTCAATTGCAATTACTTGTTTTCCTAATAGGCTTTTTTGTTCTTCTGTTAATTCATCTGTTATGAATTCAACTTCGAACAAATTTTTATGGAAAATATCCATAAGACTTGCGATATTTTTATTTTGTACTTCGCATTCATTTTCGATTGCATCAACGATTGCATCGAATGCTGCTTGATTATCGAGCGGAATGTTCTTTTTCTTTAGGTCTTGTTTTTTTGCCATGTTCTTTTATATTTTTATATATTTCTTATAGAAAGTGTTGAACTTTTTTATATTATATACATTCTTTTTGCTATTCAGCTTTCTGAAGATTGTACATAATACTTTTTAAGAAACGGACAAATTTTTAAAGAACCGATTGCTGTTGGCAAAAGGATCTGAACGGGACAAACGAAAAGCTTTGCCTTGAGATTACAGAAGCAAGACTTTGAGATTATAGAAGCCTTACCTTAAGATTACAGAAGCAAGACTTTGAGATTTCTAGCGCACTACCTTAGACTGTTTTTATTTTGCCTCGGCATCACTTGTCGACTCCGTGTTTTTACGGATGCCATCAAAAATATCAATAAGTTCAGCAATTCCGATTAATGCACTTATTCCAATTGCGCCAAAGAAAACGTATGTGGGCTGTACGCTTGACCAAAGTTTCGGTGCAAAATACATTGCTCCTACTATTACTAAAATGTATACGATTGTAAATCTAACAGCTCTCATCAGTTTTTTCTTTTTTCTTTTTAAATAATTTCGATATGCGCATTCCTATTGCAATGATTGGCATAAATATAATTGCAAATATGTATATGATTCCAATACCGTATGGACCGCCAGTGCCGCCCATATTCTTAATAAGATTACGTGTTAAGTAAACTCCTATTGCTAAATATATTGCAACCGCAACATACCAAAAATTGATATGTGCGGTAAAATTAATTAGAATATCCATTATCGTACGTCACTATATTTTTTATGAATCGCAATTAATCTTTCTTTGTGCCCAAAGCAAAATTGATAGTTATCAACTTCATCAATTGTTATGAATCGTGCATCGACAACTTCACCTGGTTCAGAATGTTCGAACGTAATTCCTTCACAGAAATTGATAAATTTGTCAAGATCCATGACAGAGTAAAACATGTGATAATGAACAATGTTTTGACGATTTGATGTTGGTAATGAATTCACATAGAATGGCTGTCCATCTTCAGTAATTCTTTCAAATTTTGAAACGTCCAAACCAGTTTCCTCGTAGGTTTCGCGAATTGCTGCTTCCTCAGAAGTTTCGTTTTTGTCAATATATCCACAAGGAATATTCCAGTGACCACGAAAATCTGGAGTTTTTTCACCACGCTGATTAATCAAATATTTTGTTGTGAGCGTATCTTTTTTGTAGTCAAGAACATGTATCATTACAACTGATGTAACAGCAACTGAACGACCAATCCAAATTTCTCTGCCGTCTGGCAAAATAATACACTCGTTATGTACGTTATTGAATTTCATAATTTTTTATTTAATGATTAATAATTAAAAACAAATATACAACATTTATTATGCATTAGCAATACTATCGTTATTTATTTTTAAAACGTTTCTCAATTAATTTTTCTCTGAATGAAATAACACTTTGTGATGTGAAAGTTTTTTCCATTGACTTTAATGCAATGTCAATTCCAAATTCAACAATGTTATCGGTATCAACAATTTCTAAAAAGTTTTCAAACGGTAATACTTTTGTTGCAAGATTACCTAGCATTAGATTAAAAGACACAAGTCGATTATTGAAATCTGTTTCATCTTTTGCATGTCCATTTGGTGATAGTTCGTCGGCAGGAATCATCATACCATTTCCATCAGTTGCAAATACACCAAAATAACCTGTCCACAAGTCATCTAACTGGTCTGGTGTTATACATGGTTTTTCGCCACCCAATAAAATTGAATCCCAATTATATAAACAGTAAATCATGTGAACATTTGCAGGTGTCATTTGGTCAATGATTTCTTGTGGTATTTCTTCACGTTTTCCGATTGTCATATTTTCAATTTATTATTATATACATTAACAAATAATAGTTTTATTCCAAATCCTGGAATTTTGGTTGGCAGCATTTTTTGTATTTCTTATCAGAACCACAAAGGCATTTATCGTTACGTCCAAGTTTGCGGTACGGTGCGTAATCCGCAAGACGTTGGTTACGTTCTGCAATTCTTTTTTCTCTTTCCTCTGTTCTGATTCTTTGGTTTTCTTCATCAATATATTTTTGTCCAGCATCAGCTTCAACAATTTCGATTCCAATTTCTGGTTCGCTAAACATATGAATGAATTGTTCCATTTGGCTTTGTTGTGATGATTGAAAAAAGCTTTTATATGCCTTTATCATTTTTTCTTCTTTGCTTTTGATATAACGTTGACGTTGTTCAGCAAGTTTTTCTTTTGGGATATCTTTAAGCATTACATCAACATGTTCAGTTCCGCATTCAGTACAAACCCATCTTTTTGTTTTTGCATTTTCATCTGGAACTGAATCAATAACAACAATCTTTTCGATTTTGAAGAATTCCCAATCTTGACACTTTGTACACCAATGACGGTACATTATTGTTTTAAAATCTGGCATGTTATTTAGTTTTAATTTTTGGTGAATTGATAATGATTTTATTTGTAATGCCTAAACCAGTTTTATCGAAAACCACTTCGGATCCTTTTGGAATTGTACATGACAATATAGTATAATAGTTAGAATGCTGTTTTGCTCGTTTCTTGGTTACGCAGAAATGATATCCTTGACCATACGATTGCAAACGTAAAGATTCAAATGATTGTCGTCTTGATGAAGAAGAACCATGTTCGTCTAATCCATACGCAATTGATGCAATATCATCGGAACAACTCATGTCTGTTGTTTTTCTGATTGGTTCATCATACAATTCATCAAGAAGCCATTTCATCGGGTAATACGGCGAGGAATAAATTGTCTTACCATTTAATGTCCACGTTTCAAACATTTTGTAAACGGTCATTTTTCGCTTCGTGATAATCGGCTCTTTTTGTTCGGTAATTAAACACATGTTATACTAATATAAAGTTTTTAATAATTTCAATTGCTTCAGCAGTATTTCCGTTATTAAACGGTAAAGTTATATCGTGACCGCTATTATCGAATATGATAAAATATTCATCGGTGCCTTCGTCAAACCCAATTGTGTACTGTGGGTATTCACCGATATGCATAGATGGTCCAAAGTCTTCATCAATTACACGAGTTGTTGTAAAGTGAAAACCGAATTTTACAGAGCCGCCTTCATTCTCATTTGGAATTGTTGTTTCGGATGTATTGCAATCGAAATTGCTAAACACGAATGTAAACAATTCGCGAATAAATTTCTCCATATTAAAAAAGATTTAATTTAGATAAAGATTCAATTTGAGGAAAGTTCTTTGCAACAAAATGAACATGCTTAGGAGTGCAATTGATATATGTAACTGATGCATTGTAATTAATCACATGAATCTTGCCTGGGTCATTTTGTAATTTTATAACCAAGTCCGAAAATTTTGTAATCTCGACAGATTCAACAATTGGGTTTGCAGCTAATGCTTCAGCACCAGCAAACAAGTTATTCACTGAGATATTTTTTGCAAATGCAGAATCATTTGGTTGTGAATTTTCTGATACTTTAATTTTTGGGTTCAAGTTTTTCATAGGATAAATTATTTAAGATTTAACATTAAGTTCTTTTAGAAATTGCGATTGAACTTCAACAATCATAAGTTTAACTTCATGAGCAGCAGCACCAAATTGTAATCTGTCTATTTCTTTTAAATTTTGCATGCCTTCCATTAACTCCAGATATTGTAATCTGGCATTTAATTTTTCAAGTAGTTCTTCCATATTATTCAGCAATATTTTGTTGAACGAATGCAGCAACTGTTTTGTCAAGAATTGCAACAATTTCGTTATATATGATATTTTTTATTTCAGAAGTTATCGATGTTCGGTTACTCATATCAATAATATGATATCTTGAGTAAATTAAGTTGTCTGCAATTTGGTCAGACACATTGCTCACATTGTAATTTTGCGGTTCACCATTTGCGCATTCAATTAAAGTTTCAACCCAAGATTCAATGTATTTGAATCGACCTTCATCATTGAATTTTAATCCTTCTTCTTTCATTGCAAGTTTAATTAACATCCTTGCAAAATCAGAAATTGACCAAGGTTTAAAAACTGATACCGTAGAACCTTCAAGGATTCCAAATTTTTTGATTGTTGCTGCAGTGATTTCCATAATTTGTTTGTTTTATCAATTAATTAAAATTAAATATACAACATTAATGAAGCAATAGCAATAGTTTATGCAATTATTTTTAAATTAATTTACTCCAGGTTTATAAATGTTAATTAATCTATTAACACGAATTTCAGAAATTAATAAGTCATCAACTTCTTTACATCGTACTTCAGGCGAAATACTATTTTGATTTACTGTTAATGCAAATGCAAGTTTCAATAAAACAAGATTTGACATTTCTTCCGCAAGACAGTTAATGTTTAACGGTTTTGAATTTTTCAGCAATTCTTTGCCTTCGATTATTTCTTTTGTTTCCATATGATTAGTATAAGTCTTCGCTATGTAATCTTTTTCCACGAACGTCATCAATGTCTTTTACCTGATTTGCATTTAATGCAATAATCAAACCTTCTTCTCTGCCAACGAATCTGTTTTTGTTTGTTAAGAATCCTTGAATTTCTCTTCCCATTTCATGTTGAGGTTTTCCTGTTATTGCAACCATTTGGTATAAGCAATTATGATGACGTAATCCAGAGAACACCATTCCGCTATCACAATTCTTCGGACGGCAAAAGCCTTCAGGAAAATCTTTATCCACAATTGGAAAATCCAAATACCAATTAGCAGCACAAAGAATGTATTCATCTGGCATAATTGTTTTATCAACTAATTCCAATAAATCATTTTGTACGTTCTCGCATGTTACTGCTGTGTCAGCAAGTAAATCAATTATTTTTTCTTGTTTACTTTTTGGCCATGTTTTTAATTCTTTTGCAATCGAAACAAGTGTCCAAAAAGGTCCTAACTTATTTCTTATCTTTGCAGATAAAGGTTCGATATGTTTTTTGTTTTCCATTATTTTGAAAATTGATTTAGCATATATGTAAATTCGGTTATCATTTTAATTTCTTGCGTTTCTTTATCAATAACAACGCCATCAGAATACTCTACGTAAACAGTTTCAAAATTATAACTTTTAAACGATTTACAGAATTCGAGTTGTATGCTTATCGGAATTATTGGTAAACCTGCAAATTCATTAGATGCAGCAACAACTTCATTTGCATCATTAAAAATGTGTTTGGTTGTTGTTATGATATCTTCACCTATTGATATACTTTCCAAATCAATGCCTTCAGGCGATTTGCAAAGATACACAAATGGCTTAAGATTTAATGATTCACTATTACATTTTGTAATGTATGTCTTTCCTTGTTCTGGAATATTTACTGTTGTGTTTAAACAGACAAACAGTTCTTGTCCTAAAGAATACGGAAATCTGCGAGTTGAAAAAAACATGTTACCACAGTCTTCAGAATTCTTATCAGTATTTCTGTATATGTTCGACTGATTATCTGTATACTTTACAAACATATATGCTTTAACATATTGTTTGCCATTGCGCATTATAATTTCCATATCTCGTTTTATCATTTTATTTAATTTACTTTATGTATAATTCATTTGTTTCAATTAATCGACCGTAATTGCTTCCTTGTTTTTTGCCAATCAATACGGTTCTTGGCAAAGTGTCAGTTGAACACATTTGGTCAAAATCGTTTATGTAATCATCTTCACCTTCTGCTGTCGAAACTTGTAGCCCAAGTAATTCCGTGTTTTTTACAAGTGTTCCGTAAAAATATGTTTTTAACTTTTCCATATTAATTTTTGTAAGGTCTACGATAATTTTTTGAATAAACAGAAATGTATGAATCTGCGGTTTTGTCAATTAGTTCATTTTTACTTGTGATTTTGCAAAATCCAATTGCGTAATGTGTTCCACATTCCATGCCTTCATCAATTTCCCATGCAATTTCAATAACAACATTCACCCAAGATTTGTTATCAGCTGCAGCTTCACGAGATTTCATTAATGAAGTTCCATTCAAACCTTTTACATTGTCAATAAGCAATTTTATTTCTGCTGGTATGTTATTTGAATTATACGCATACCCATAATCTGCAGCATCTTTATAAATTCGATATTGTTTTGATTCTACAGTTTCAAACGATTTTGCTTCTTCTTTAAATACTCCCATTGTAGTGAATTTTAAATTTGGATTATGGATTAAATTAAAATACGATTAATGAACGGTGAAAACAAAATTCTTTTTTAGAACTTTTTTCAATTGCAAGAATTGCGTTTTTTCTGCTTGGCTTAATTCCAGTTATTGTATAAACTTTATTTTTAAATATAAAGTCTCTATTAAAATCGGTTAATGCAAGATCATATAATTTATGATATTGTATAAACAAATTTTTATTTGGGTTCACACCTGCAATAGTTGCTGTGATTTTAACGGCGCATGTATTATCGTCAAAGTTACAACCTGAATTGGTTAGTGTTACACCTAATTCTTCTTCAAGTGATTTTAAACGTTCAAGAAATATTTTTTGAATTCTTTCCAATGAACCGTTTGTTCTGTTGAATTTTGTAATTTTTGCCATGATTGTATTTTTTAAGTTTTTATTTATCAATTAATTAAAATCAAATATACAACATTATTAAAGCAATAGCAATAGTTTATGAAAAAACTTTTAATAAAAATGAAACTATTTTAAATAACTGTATATAATAACTACTCAGTGTCCGTAAGGGTTAGTGTAGTAGAGCTGAGACTTAGATTCGTTAAGCAAGTCTAGGTTTTCTTTTAGCAATTCCATGATTATTTTTAGTATGGTCTATATGTTCGTTTTGCAGGATACTTAAACATATCTTCAACAATAATAGGTCCATTGTATGTATATGATTTATTGTTCTTACCGCATATTGGTAATATGTACCAACATATAATTGTGCAGTAGTATCCACGAACATCTTTTGTAAATTCTTTATCTGGATGATTCAATTTATATATGTAAGTTTGAATTTCTTTAAATTTACGTCCAGTTTCGCCACCGTCTTTTATGAATTGCAATATCAAAGAATACTTTTTTTGTTTTGTAAATGTTGTTCCTGCCTTTGTTATTCTTCTTGGTGTAAACTGCACAGTATCATTTGACTTTCTATTAAGTGCAGCATCAGCAAATTTTGATGCAAGTTTATTTTCCAAGTTAACAGGAGTCACATTGTCACTTACAGTATCGTTAATGATATCATTAATCAATAAGTTGTTTAACGGCACGTCGGTTTCATTGTGTTTCTTTGTTAATTTTGCAATCTGTGAAGAAACATATTTAACAGATTCACCACCTTTTGCAATTGTCGGCTTTGGATTATCTCTATTATCAATTAACTGAATTGCACTTTGTATGTCATCTATTTCTGCTTGATTGAATCTCAAGTTTGAAATTATCGAATTGCGCTTTTCGTATAAACGAGTTAGTTCAGCTAATAGAATTGCTTTTGATGTTTTCATATTATTCAAAATTTAATTTTATGTTATTCAATTGTAAGTAATCTGTAAGAGGTTTGTTGTTTCCATCTTTTGCTATGATTTTGCCGTTGCTTTCAATAAATTGTTTAACAGCACTGAATCCTACAAGATGCGCAGCAGCAATCAAACCGCTTACCGTAACAAGATGCATCCCCACGCGTATTCCGCCAGTTTCAGGTATTTGATATTTGATGATTATATCCTGAAGATACTTATAGTTTATTTTTATCAATTGATTCATTGCCCAGTTTTGTAAAACAGGATTGTTTAAGAATACGTCTTTAGGCATGCTGGTCAATCCAATTTCTTCTCTTGCCATTGCACCCATCTGATACATTCCCCAATATTGTGTTGACCTATTTTCGCCTTCGTTATAATTTTGTCGTGATTCAAGTAAAGATAATGATAACATGAAATTTAAGTTTTCTTCAGGTATTGGATTTTGTCTCATGTCTTGTTCAATTTTTGAAACTTTTTCCCTGATGATTACTTGTTGATGCGTAGGGCGAATATACATTGCATATGCAAAATAAATAAGTCCAATTAGTAAACCAAATGCGATTATTCGCGATAGTACTTTTTTCCATTTATAAATTGCGCCTAGTTTAATCTTTTCCCAAACGATGTGTCGAATTAAGTGAAACACATGTCGCAATGTATATTGCAAATGCCATTCAAGTTGTCGAATTTCGCCATCAAGTTTTTCATTTGTTGGAATTCTAGAATCGTCTGATGTTAAGTTTAAAAACTTTTCAATGAGTTTAATAAATAGACTAAAAATTGCTTTCATAAGTTATATGTTTTAGTTTATACTAGAGTTTCTTTTATTGTTTCGATTTGCATTTCGATTTTCAAGTTTCTTCAGCCAGTCCATTCGTATATCCTCATTGAACATTAATAAATCTGCATATTCAACTTCGACATTTTTATCTTTGAAATAATCTTCAATCATACATTGCGATAATTTGTCAAGACGAAGAAAGATACCGGCTGCACACCCAGGCCACCCGCCATAACCAGTGTATTCATTGATGAACCAGATATTGAAAACTTCGACGTTAAAAATATCAACGTCGGTAGGATATTTTATTTTTGTTTTAGGTTGTACTAAAGTTATTGTTTTATGTTGTACAAATCCTATTAAATTAAGTAACTTTTTTATCATGCCGCAGTTTTTTGTTTTGATTTAATTTCATCAACATGTTTGCAACGTTTGCGAAATGAAAACCCAACGCAATCACAAGCCCATACGCCATTATTGAAAATAATGGCGTATGTTTTTGAACCATCTGATGATTTTACTTGTTCTGATATTGATTCCGTGTTTTTATTTTTTGTTGATTCATACGTGCCATTTTTGTATGCAATAAGTTCTTCGGTTGAGCAATACATGCCTGGTCCATTTGCTGGTTTTGAAATTTCACAAACAGAATAAACTTCATCAAGTGTTGTTCCGTTAGGAACCTCAATCCACCCAGGGACAATAAAAGTGCCGTTCTCTAGTTCAACCAGAGCAGGCGGCACATTTGATTTAAAGGATTTCAATTTATTCATGATTAAGATTTTTGAGGTTCACCTTCAGGTAATACAGAATAATAATCGCCAGAATAACCGTTTGCTGCAGAATTATTTTTTGCGTTATTTAATTGTACGCAAAGAGCAGCAACAGTTTTAGGATTCATATTGATTTTTTTATTACCACGTTCGTGTTCCCAAGATTTTCCACACTCTAATGTGTATGAACAAGCTTTTATTAATTCAGCAAGGGTGCCTGTTAAATAGTAATAACGGTTTTTAGACGAGAATGAACCAGTACTGTGGTTTTCAATTGTAAATATTTTATCAGTTTTTGCCATGTCAGTGATTTTTATTTGTTTATCAATTAATTAAAATCAAATATACAACATTATACATCTGATAGCAATGGTTTTACGAAAAACTTTTGATTTATTTTTCTTTTTTAAGAAATCCCCAAAAAACTATATTGATGATACCTGCTGTTGTTATAGCAATTCCCAAAAAGATTTGACTATTATCCCTGTGTATACACAGATTTGCAACGCCAGCAATTAGAAAAACAATGCCGATACAAATATTATATGTTCTCATAATTTAAGATTTTAAGTTTATGCGTAATGTGATTCATATTCTGGTCTGCCATCCCATTTACTAAAACTGTAGAATGATTTAGGACTTGATAATCGAACTTGTGCGCCGTTTTCTTTAACAGTCAAGTTATACGTATCGCCATTTTCAACAAACGAATCTTTATTCGGAATTGCATGACCACACATAAAACCGGTTTCAGTATATGTTTTTTTCAATTCGGCAACAGTTATTCTTTTTGCAGATATTTTTGTTACTTGATAAAATTCAATATTGGTTTGTTCATAACCCCATGTATTAACTAGAATCTCGCCAATCGAAAAATGATCTGCAGCTTTTATTGCAGAATTTGCTTCTTTCTTTTTAACTTTACGTTCAACTGACGATTCATATATTTTATTTAACCTATCAGCGTGACGGGTAATTGCAAGGTCAAGTTCCTCCTTTGTTTTGTAACGATAAAAGAAACTAGGTTTCAATGCTTTACCATAATAGCCTTTAATCGTTAAGTTATTATCATGTATGTAAAGGTTGAAATTTGTTCCACCAAGTTCCCTTGTAAATTCACCAGGCATTCTAGATTTAGTTCTCATAGTTTTAAGTTTTATTTATTTCGACTTTTCAATTTTTTTAGAGTATTCAATTAGGAAATCTTCAGCAGCTCCACGGTATGAATCTGTTATAAATTCACCATCTGCTTCTTCGGACATTTGAAGGTGTCCGTATTGGTCAGTGCACTGGTCGTGAATAAATTTTGCAAATTCGGCAAGAACATCTACAGTTATTGTATGTGTTGCAACGTATTCTTTAACTTCTTTATATCCTTTTTCTTTTCCTTTTGCCGACATGAATTCCGGCGAACCGCCATCGTACTTTATTTTTTGCAAATCTTTGATTCGAGAATCGAGCCAATGTATTAATGATTTTTCCATTTCAATATTTTTTAAATTTTAAACTCAACAAGGAAGTGACTGCTTTGTTTTACCGTTGCATCACCACGAAACGGTTTCCATATTTTTTCTGTATTTACAATTACAGCATCAGGAAATTGGTTTTTGATTGCTGCCGCATATTTTTCAGCAGTATTTCCATGCGTATAATAAAATTCCCAACGAGCAATGAATGTCCCTTTTCTAGTTTTCGATAATATGTCAGGATAAATTCCTTTTTCTTCTAATGTTTCAATTGTAAATTTTGCAGCCATAATATTATCAATTAATTAAAATCAAATATACAACATTTATGAAGCAATAGCAATGGTAATGACAATTATTTTAAACTAAAAAAACTCTGACATTGCTGTCAGAGTTTTCATTTGATGATTTGTGGAGTTATTCTTTTGTTAACGGTTTTGTTCTTTTCGATTTGAACTGTTCTTTTAATTCAGATACATCTTTTTTATTTGCATTGTTCTGTAACCCGTCTATAAGTAATCGAATTACAAGTATAATTTTGAACCAAGTCCAATATGCAATTAACGGTAAAGCGTATTGATGAAAATCTGGTGTAATTGCAGCATACAGCAAATTCACAGGAATTGCTATAAGTAAGGCAGCAATAACATGTACGGCAATAGCATACAGTGTTCCAAAACACATTGCAAATACAAGAACAATTAATTTCCAAATAAGGCCAAAGAGAAAAGATAAAATTTTACCAAGTGCTTTCATAATATAATTTTAAGTTATTAATTTATTTTTATATTATATACAGAACTTTTGAATAGTTTTATTATTTGTTGAATAATTTTCCAACTTCTAATTCACGTAAATCCAAGTATGCTTCACGTCTTCCAAATCTTGTTTGTTCAAATGATTTAACTTCAATTAAACCTGCAAGTATTGCACGTGTGAATTTTTTATTTTTGGCAGTTCTTTTTCCTTCACCTGTTAATTCTGTAAGCATAACAAAACGTTCGTTAAGTTCAGTTATTTGAAATTTTGTATGCTGTGCATTTTCATAGAATTGTCCGATTTCAAAATTTTCGTCCAATGCTTTTCTTCTTTTTTCGATTGCTGCGGTACCTAATACCAATGATGCATTTTCTTCTGGTGTCATATGATTTCTTTTAAATTAAATTATGATATACTTCTTTTGATTTTTTTGACCACGATGGATTGGGACGATACGTTGAATCTAATAAGTATCGGTATAAATGTTCTCAGTCAGTTTCTGGGTCAAATCCTGCCTTATCATCAAACAAAACATTAAAATACAATTTCTGTGTGTAATGTCCAAAAGATCCATGTGCAACAGATATCTCTGGATTTTCATTTACGTAATTAAATTTTATACCATCATTATTGAATTGCTTCGTATATACTGCAATTTCAGAAGGATACGATGAAGTATACATAATTAGTATAATATCTTTTCTTTCTGATAATAATTGCAAAACTTCTTTTGCATACGGATAGTAATCAATTATCGGTTCTATTTTTCTATAATCTGGATATGAAACAGTTCCATGTATGTCGATACACCAATAAGTTTCAAACCATTCTTTTTCTTCTGCGTGCGTCAGCATTTTGTGCACCCATTTAATGATTGGCGGAGTTGACATATTCTAATAGTTTGCGTTGTAATTTTACAATGTTAGCACATTTTTCGTATTCTTCAATTGAAGCATAGTATGTAAGCATTTTTTTACTTATTGCAATAGAAGCTCGTTTTGACATTGCAACATCGACTTCTATTCCACCAAAGCAAACAAAATTGAAACATGGAACTTCATCGTCCATGCTTAGTTCATCATTATTAATTACGTATTCAACAAAAGGGTACAGAATGCCGAAGATATATTTGTTATCATCTACAGCGTCATGTATTTCTTGATTACTTTTAAATTCTCTATATATGAATACCGGAGTTTTCATTCAAATCTTAATTCGTAAAATTCTTGTTCGTCACAAACAATAAATGTTGTGGTATCATGCTGAACTCTTTTTGAAAAATGGAAATGACCATAACACCAATACTTTATTTCATGGTCATTCTTTTTCAAATGATCATAAATCATTGTCATGTTATGACGTTCCTTTTCGCATTCGTCTATAAGTCGCCAATCTTCATTGAACCAACCCATGATTCCTGTTTTTGTTGTTGGGTCAGCAAACTTCGGTGCTGTATGCGTAACAACTACTGTTACTTTATCTGTCAGATTTGCAATTGCAATAGGATCGTATACACATTGTTCATTTGACCAATATGATGATCCTTCAACGCGTTGCGTTCTGTCGATTGATGTTGCACCGCCAACGAATAAAATATTTGCGGGACCTGTTTCAAGTAAAAAATAGTCAGGAACTAATTTGATTCGTGAAAACATGTCAACCAATGGAGCCTTGTCGCCTTGAAAATACGATGGGTCATCGTGATTGCCTCGAACCATGAATAACACATTATTTGTGTTTTCCAATATTCGATTTAATTTTTTAAATTCATCAAGATAAAATCCTGTCTTTTCAAAACCCATGCCAATATCCCCAGCAATGCAAATAACAGAATCACGAATTTTATATCGTTCTCTGATTCTATATCCAAGTTCACCCCATTTGCCATGATTGTCACCAACCACTACAATATGTTGTAATTCTTTAGCATATGTTAAACGACTATCCGTTGTTGCTTTCATTTAATTTTTGTTTCTCATTCAACTTTACTAAAATATGGGGATGCATTGCAGCCTCAATCATTGTAACAGTTTCAGATGTATTTGTAAATTCGATATTTGTGTTTAAGTGTTTCCAAACAGCATCAGCAAATTCTCTGCCGTACATAGATTTACCAATTTCAACAATTGAGTAAAAATTTGAATAGCCTTTCTCATGTTCATTTAACAATGATGCGATGAATTCAGCTTTGTTGTATAAGTTAAGAGCCATAGTAATATTTTATTTTATGTATTTCCATTTTTTTCCTCTTTGCCAATTTTCATCTTGCAATCTAGGATCATTTTCATCTTGCGTATTTGTTATTTGGCCACTTACGTTAACAAGCCATATTCTCTTTTTTGCAGCTTCACTATATTTTTTCTTGTGTTCTTCGTTTCGTTCTTTGCCCTTATTGCCTTTTGAAATAGATTGTTGCCATTTTAGCTTTTCTTCTTCTGTCATTCGATAGTAGCATGGTTTTCTGTACATCGGATTATTTTCGCCTTCTTGTTCTTTGTGATTATCAGACATTTTCTTTCTTGCAATCATTGTATGATTTTTGTTTTTCATACTGGATATACGTCCATTAGCAAATCCACGATTTATAGAATCTTTCATTTTGCTAATCATTTCGGGTGTCCATATCTTTCCGCCTGCGCCACCTAATTCCATGTTGTATGTATCTCTCCGCGATACAAAATCCTTATCTACTACAATTCTTTCTGCTTCGTATAAATCATCAATATTTGAATGAAACGAAATGATTTCTTTTATAAAATTTTCAATTCCATATTTTTTTATTGCTTTTCTTATAAATACACCAGAACCCATATAACAATCATTTAAATTTGTTGTTGTATGCGCGCCAATGTAAATCTTGTTATTTAACAGATTTGTTATTTTATATAAGTAATGAAAAATTTGTTTGTTAGAAATCTCCATAGTTTATTTTATATATTGAGAGATTTCTAACAATTTATTAAAGAATCAAAAATTGCCATATGCAACTTGGAAAGTAGGAACATTCATTACATCTCGATACGCTTTAACCATTTGGTCTCTATCTTCTAATGCAAACAATACATTATAGAATGGCGCAATATGCGTATTGTAAATTTCTTCTTTATATTCGCAATCTTTTCGTCTATCAGAATTTTTACGCATATGTAAAATATAATCTGAACCATTAATCCATCCAGTGTATTTTGCAATCTGCCGTAATGTTACGTCCATAAACTTTTCTTCGCGACCAGTGACAAAGATAATTTCATATCCTGCTTGTTTGAATAACTTCACAGTTTCAACTACTGGCATGTTTGCTGAATCGACAATATCTGCCTTTCCTGCAAAATACGGACTTCTTTTTCCTACGGTTGCAAGCGTACCGTCTATATCACAAATTATTGCGAGTTTTTTAACTGTTGGTGTTCCTTCCATTTTATTTTGTTTTTCTGTCACTTAATAATACAAGTAATTGCGATTCGGGACTTGTTGATGTATATTTTCCCATTTCCACATAGCCTGTTGTTTTATCAACAGCAGTCACACGTTTTTTAATCAATTCGCCATTTGCTGTGTAATCGCGTTTTCTTGCATAATAAACAGTATCGCCGACTTCAATTTTTACGCCTTCAATGTCTTGAACTAAATGTAATAACTGACTCATTATAATACTAAATTTAAAGTTACTTCCGTTTTCGCATTATCATCGATTCTTCCAATTATAACGCAATTTTTCAGTTCAGTATTTTCTTTTATCTGAATTCCGCCAATTGTACCAAACTCATCTGTTATGCATTCAAGCAATTTGATGTCCGATATTATTGCGTATTGCGCTGGCCCTTTTCTTTCTTCAATTGCAATCATATTGCCCAATGACAATATTCTTGTAGCCAATCTACGCGTTGCGGCATTCTTATCTACAGCATCAGTTAAATTTAAAACTAATATGTTTGCTTCGGGATGATGCTTTTGTATTTTTTCTGATATGTCCATGATTATCTTAATTTAATATCGAATCTTTTTTCCATTGCTTCTAATGAAGCTTCAGGAACATTGTGAATATCTTTACCCCCATGTCTGTTTTCAACAACCAATGAAAATACAGAATATCCGTATGTTGCTGCCATATCATAATAAGGTTTCATTTCTTTAACAGTAGTTGATGTATTTGAAACAACAACTCTAGGTACACCGCATTTCATTAAATTTTCGCATTTGGCTTGACATGATTTATGCGCGTATCCTTGTCTTGCAAGTTCCCATTTGTATTCTCCATCAATCATGTGATAGTCATCAGCGCAACAAATTACATCAGGATATCCTTTAGCAATTTCTTCGGCAACAGATGATTTACCTGAACCAGGTACACCTCTAACCATGAATAATATTTTTTCTTTGTTCATTTTTTTATTTTTAAAATCAAATATACAACATTAATTATGCAATAGCAAATTTAAAGCATTAAAAGTTTTTTATTTGCGTTAACTTTTATTGTTTCATATTCATCTTGCTTATAAACGATATCCATATAATATAATTGTCCTGTTGGCGGTGGAACTTTACAGTTGCAATCAACAGTATTACGAATACGCACCTCAGAACATGGATTTACTGTATCTGCTGCTTTTGCTAAATCTTTTACAATATCATCACCTACTGATGCGTGAAATGCACTTTTGCTTGTCGTTTTAATCACATGTCCAATGTTAGGATTTATTGTTGCAGCAGGTCTGAACTTAATATCGGGATGCTGTACTGCAGATCTTGCAACATCCGCCAAATCGAATAGTTCATCTTTAAAATTCGATATAACATCGTCAGCTTCTTTAGAAACCTTAAAATCATTCCATGTAGCATTTCCTTTTGATAATACAGCAACAGTTCTTGGCGCAATAAAATACGATGATGTATAGTATTCTTTGTTTACGCCAGTATACTTATAGTTTTGTTCAAATTGAACAAGAATACTACTATCTGTCCTTGTGTTTTTTGCATACTTTCCTGTTGGCGATATTACTTTTCCAATATGGCCAGCTTCACATCCTGTTAATCTAAATGGTGATTTTGATTTCGGAACAGCAAGTCGCATGCCAAAACAATTGTTCCACCATTTTTGGGCTTCAGTATGTAATACAACAACATTGTCACCTATAACCGGGTCGCGTTTTTCGATGTGAAAGAAGCTTTCATCTTTAATTACGATTTCTTTTATGTGTATAGGAATATGATAAACAGTATTGCCATACATTGTTTTTGCTGCTTCGCTACACGATTGAATCGGAGTTAATGTGCATTGGTTTTGACCTTCGGCTGTTTTAAAATTGATGATTGCACAAGTAGCATTATTGTTTCTTGTTTCAATTTTAATATCGGTGCATTCTACAAATGTGTTATAAAACCTGTGATAGTAAGATTCGCCAACTTTTAATAATGTTTCTCTCATGATTAAAAGTTAAAAATAAAGTTACTGCTTAAGCAGTAACTTCTTCGCCAAATAATTCTTTATATAAAGCTTGTGCTTTTGTTAATCGACGTTCAGCAAGTGTGATATCGTCTTCTGCATCAAGAATTGCATTTGCGTTTAAAGGCAATTTTCTTTTTGCTGCATCAACTTTGTCATACAATGTATCAAGATTATCTTCAAGATCATTGATTTGTTTTTTCAAATTGATTTTTGAATTTCTTGCTTCTGCAAGCAAATTGATTTTTGCGCCATTTTCTGAAGCATCGTTCAAATTCTTTACAAATTGACAGTTTTCATCAATTTTAATTGTGCGCTCACGTTTTCTTGTTTCTTGGTTTTCTGTTGACATAACTTTTAGTTTTTTAAGATTATTATTTAGATTTATTGTTTATTATATACATTAGAATTCATTAGTTTTAATTGCAAATTTATTTTATGTATTCACCTGCATTATATGATTGTGCTAATGCATTACCTTCTGCAGTATTTCCCATAAGAGTAAGTACTTCACCGTTTGCATCTTTCAAGATTATTGAAGAATACGTGTTTTCAGTTTCTTTTGCGACAGCAACAACAAGAATCGGTGGCGTTAACTCTATATAAGATTCTACATGCGTTGCAGTTTCCTTTGTTTCAACAACTGTTGTTGTTTCGGTTTTTGTTTCTTGGTCTGCGGATTTACAATTACGAGGAGAGCATGACTGAAATACTATAGCACATCCAGTCAAAATTAGAAATACTTTTTTCATTTATCAATTTATTAATTATTTGTATATTATATACAGAACAAGTAAAAAGTTTTAATTATTTTTGATTATTATTTCTTTTATGAAAACAACATTTTCAGATTCTATTTTGATAAAATATGTGCCTGAAGGAATATCGGTTTTTCCTAATTCGTATTCTAAACTTTCATTCGTGTTAATATTTGTACTTAATAAAGTTTGTCCTGTTATGTTTATAAATTTTAATGTTGCAATTCCAACATGTTTATTTACTGTTACTTTTACATTTGGTGATGCTGATGGTATTGGATAAACTAAAATGTTAAAATCTAAATCATTTCTATTTATACTTATTATTTTACTATCAACATTTTTACCATCGTAATCTGTTTGTTTCAATTTATAATAGTTCATGCCTGTTCTGGCGTCATAATCTTTGTATGCGTAATATCGCATAGTTGTTGAATTACCTGCGCCATCAATATCTGAAATATTTTCAAATGATATGCCATCGTATGATTTTAAAATTGAAAAGAAATCATTATTTTTTTCTGATGCTGTTGTCCATTCTAAAAATATAAATTCCTTTTGATTCTTTCCAGTAAACTCTACAAGTTCGATAGGAAGAACGGACCCACATGATGCACAATTTTGATTTACTGTTGCAGATCCCCACGTGCCTGTTCCGTTAATTGATATACTTGCCGGTGCACATATATTCAACCCTGCATTACTTGACAATGGAACTGAACCTGAAATAGTGGTTGATGAAATGTCCAAACACGATTTCCCAATTGGAGTTTGTATTGCATTTGTGTTGTTCCCATATTCAATTGTTGATGCATATAATTTGCCGTTACCGCCAAGACAAACACCTGAACCACCATTTTGCACTGTTAATGTCCCAGTGACATTTGCTGTGCCATAGTTTGTCAGAACTGAATTTTCAAATAAATTGCCAATTATATTCAATGTTGCTCCGGCTGCATTTTCGATGCGTCCAGAAGAATTCACAGTCAAACCACTATTAAATGTGACTGTACCCCAATTTACCAAATCAACATTTAATGTTGTCATTGCAGTTGTTAGCGTTGCGCCTGGTAAAACATAAATAGTGCCACCGTTAAAGTTTCCTGAAACTGTTAAGTTCCCTGAGCAAACAATGAATATTGAACCTGCCGATGTATTGATGCCGCCTCTTGTTTGTGTTGTACTGCTATAATACGTTTCCCCAGAATTTATATTAGCATTATCCGATACTAATTGAGTACCGGTACAAGTTGGCATTGCTGGGAGAGAAACACATTGCGAAATTGCAACATTAATCTTTACGGTTAATGCTATTAAAAAAAATATTCGTAATATGTATCTCATAGTGATGTATTATTTTATGTATTATATTATCTATTCTTTCTTGTGCGGATTTTTTATGTAAGTTATACAAATATTATATACTTGTTCAATTGTGCAATTATCTTTTACAATTGCATTTGCATAATCTGTTCTGAACTTAACCGCACGCCAAAAATTAGCAGGTTCTGGATTCTTCGCATCGCATTCTTTGTTTGAATGCGTTAATATGTATTGAACTAATTGCATCGTCCAATTCCAATCGTCATGAAAATGAAGTTCTTGATGAATGATTCTATTATCGAATAATTTCACGAACGGATTTAAGTTATCAACAAAAACCCATTTTAAACAAATTGAATCTTTGCAAGTTACAACTTTTGCGCCAACGAAACGCGCAATCAATTCATTATTTTCTTTATGTGTTTTCATATTAGCAAATTAATAATTTTTTATTCTGTGTTGGTTTAAAGCATGTCTCGTAATTTTTCGTATGTTGTTCTTGAATATTTACATTACGATCTTTTAATATTCTTATTATATCGAATGATAAACTACCATGCATATGCAATCTTTTTCGATTTGTTTCAACGCCATAAACAAATTCGTGTTCGCAAATAAAATTGTTAGCATCTATTGAATATGTAATGCCGCTTAATGGCACGCCGCTTATTGCATACGCATTAAGTTCTGTTTCTGTCGGATGAATAATGGCGTCTTCAGACTTTGACGATATGATGCTTATTTTATCATGCCGTCTTTTCAAATTTTTGTATAATACTGAACTTGTATTTAGTTTTGTTTTTGCATCTGTAATCTGTTCAATTGAAATATGCGTGCCATCACGGTACACATGCTTGCATATAATATCATACGGATTGATTGAATACGTTACTCCATTAACAGGATTGTCAACGCTATGCGATATATCATATAGATTAATTTCATTTTTCATTGTTCGCAGATTAATAGTACTTTTTTATTTGTCGGAAGTATTTCTTTATTGAATTGCGATTTTGCTCGCATGCTGCCTAATGTAACTGCTGGATTTTTTTCAAGAAAATCTTTCAAATGATTTTTCTTGTTATACGCAAACCATATGTCACCAAGATCTTCGCCACTTAATTTGTATAATGGTCTTCCTGACTTGGTTAGAACCCAATCATCGTTTGTTTCGTTTTTCATATCAATTACAAATTAATAGTATGTTATTTGAAGACGGCTTAATTGCTTCATTTTCAATTGCAATATTATCCCATCTTTTATAGAATTCTTCGGTGAATTTTATATCAAGCATTACGTATTCACGAAGCTTTTCATATTGCTCAGGATCCATTTTATGCATGACGTTTTTTCTTGATTGTTGAATACTTCTTTTTTAAACTTTTTGCAAATGCAATTATGTCATCTGCAATTTCTTCTCGTTCACCGTGCGGTTTATCACTAAGCAATTCTTCAATTTCTTCTACTGCACGTTTTCCTGCTAGATAATCAATGTCCATTCCCATATCAAATAATTTTAAAAGTTTTTGTTTCCATTACAGGCCACCAATATTTACCGCCATTGTAACCTTTATCTTCTGGCCATTTTTGTTCATAATACTCTGGTAGTTTTTCGATTAATCTTGCTCGATGCGCTCTATGAAAATTTTCGTTTCCTAACCACCAAGGCATATCAATCGGTGCCATACCAATGTTCCCATGATTCAAGTCTTGTATAAATTCTGGTGTCCATTCAAAAAAAAGTGGCATTGTATTTTTATAGCCTCTTGATGTCCATTCCTTTATTGTAAAATCATGATACACTTTTAATGCATCGATGCATCCTTCCCATGCTTTAACAGCAGGATGGTTTTGCCAACTTACTTTATTGCCTTCAAGTACATTAATGATTTGTTTATTTTCAATTCTTTGTTTTCCTAATCTGCGATAATCTAAAGCAGCAACGGATTCAATAAAAGACGGATATGGTAAAAATGTTTGCATATAATATTATTTTTATATTATATACAGAACTATTTTATAGTTTTCATACAATGTCTTTATCTCTATTGTTATTTTAGATATAGTTGTTATTGTCAAAACTAAAAAAGTTCACTGGATGCAAATTAATGTATATCCAGTGAACTTTACTTTATGTTATTTGAATTTATTAATTTG
>JALOBO010000066.1 GCA_023228225.1 Clostridia bacterium | reverse complement strand
ACCTGTATAATCATAGGGACAATAGCAGGAATACCTCTTGGATTTGGATTAATGATTTGTTTAGTTATGTCTAATATAATTATGCCTACTATTGATTATAATATATCACAAGATTGGATTATAGCATCGAAGAACATAACCGGAGGTATTCCAGAAAATCAATTAATTTTATGTGGGTTATCTGCGTTTATTATGTTAATAGCATTTAGCATTTACATATATCTGGAATCAAAACAATCACATGAAACTAAAATAGAAGATAAGAAATGAAACCAGAAATAACAGTCAACCTCTAATACAAACGTTTAAATATATGAATGTCTATATTATATTGAGTAAGAATGAACAAGACAGACATTAAAAGTAAATTACAAAAACTTGGATTTGAAAAGTTTTATGATTCTGAATCGAAAAAGACTACTTATAATAAAAATTTAGTCAATGTAATATTTCAAACAGGAAACGATAAAACGTTTACCGTAATTTGTAAGAATGATACTTTATTTATGCCAAATAAGAGAACTACAACGTTTAAGTATAAAGATGTGGATATGGTATCTGTAGACAATAAAGCTTATCCTCAGTCATTACTTATAAATGTCAAGTCTAAACCTACTAAAGATAATGATTTTTCGATGTCATCTCTGTATGCGTTTAAGATGTTTAATAATTAAATTTATAATTTTTATTTTTTTAAAAAAAGTGGTTAAATTAATTTTCTGAAATTCGCATCGAAATTAGGAAGATTACCAATTATTTTGCTTGGTTTCTTAATAGATTTCTTGCACATACAACTGGTTTTTCTACCTTTTAACGTTCCATATTTCACTGTGACCTTAGCAATTTCAGTTTTAGCTTGTCTCATAGCCTCTTCAATCGGTCGAGGGTCATACTTCCTTAATTGATGAACGAAATTAAGCAAAGCTACCTGTTCACCATCTGTTTTAACGAGTGCATACAATGCATCACCAACAGCATAGACATACTCTTCTTCTCGTCTAAATCTCATTGCCCACGTATCCGCATAATTTGAATCAAACGAAGGTCTATTCTGTCCAGGATTTAATGCAATCCAATTGTCAGCGAATGTTAAAAATCTTTTTGTTTGGTTGGAACTCAGTTCACATTCTTTGGCACTTGTTAAAAGTATTTCACGTGTATATTCTCTCATACATTATATCTATACACGCTCTATATATTTAAATGTAATTCAGTCTTAAAATTAAATTTTTGAAATTACGAACTTCAATCCGTATTTTTTAGCAATTTTTTCAAATGCTTCCCAAATGGTCATTTCATACTTATATCTAGCCTCTGTATCCGATTTCTTTGCGTATTGGGATGAATACTTCTTATTATAAATATTCATTGCTACATCGTCTAAATTTTTAAAAGAAAAATCTTTTCGTAATTGTGTTTCTAATAATTTAGTGAATTTAAGAGGCGTTAATTTAATCAATGTAAATAACGTTTTATCATTTCCAACAACATATGACCGCTTAAGATTAGGTTCTCTCATGAATTCAATGACGTCATCATCACTAAACGTATTAACTGCATGCGATTTCCGTTGAGGATGATTATGTAATTCATAAATATGCGTTTTATCCAGTAAAATATTTTTAGATACATGTTTTCTATCCCCAGATGAATATAAAATAACATTTCCGTTTTTATCAAAACTGAAATAATTTTCATTTGGTTGATTGTAAATTTTGTGCGCATGTAATAGTATATTTTGTTTAATGTTTTTTACAGAAGATATTGATGGAATTACGACATCTTTCGGTATTGTATCATTTACTGATGTGCTCAAAATCAATTGCCTTTTTGGTTCAGGAATCGGATTTGCATTTACTTCATACCATGGTTCCCCTGATTTTCCTATAGTTTCATATGCGGCGACTTCGTATTTACCATTATTCCACACAAATCCAGTTACGATAGTATCATTTTGCTTCTTAGACCAGAGTCTAGCATATTGAGGTTCAGCAAAAGCTTTATGCATTACGATTGCCACTTCTTTTGGAATACTGGTCGAATTCATAACTTTAATGAGCGCATTTTTTGGATTTTTACAACCTAAAATATACAATATTTTAAATGTATAATTAAACATAATAATAACTATGCGCTTTATACATAAAAAGATTATCACTAAAAATATAAAAAAGCAATAATATAATTTTAATGAGCTTTATATTTAGAAATAGCATAGTCGAGTTCTGCTTCTAAAGTCCGAGTGATATCATCTAAATCATCAAATTCATCGAATTCATCAGTTTCACTTAATTGAGTTACATATATCGATAATGCTTTTTCACCATCGGTTTGAGCAAGCGCGGCTAATGTATAATTACGTGCATACACATACTCTAGTTCCATTTTAAACCAGCGAATCCACTGAGGAAGAGATTCATGTTTAAACATAAGAGAACTCGATGCATCGCCTAATATGTCAGACCAATTTTCAATAAATTTCAAAAAACGGTTGGTTTTTATAACAGACAAGTTTTGATTCTTAGCTTCATTCAAAATATCGTCTTTTAAATAACTTTTCATACAAATATATATGAAACTCTATACATTTAAATGTATCTAAAAAATAATGTATTATATCATACTAATTTTCCGCACGCGCGAATGTCCCATCCGTCTAACAATCTAGTTTCAATCTGATGTTCAACTTCTTCCCAAGTGTAAAACATCGGAATATCCGACTTTTTACGCAGTAAAACATAATTCACAGGATTGCCACCCTGATTTTCATAGTGAGACAGTTTAAACTGACCATCGTTATTATGATAAATATAAATATCTCCTGAAATAACAGTATCCGTAATTAGAATATCGGTAATTCCAGCATCTTTCATGATATCATATGGCATACTTTCGCGTCTAAGATTCTGAACTTTTTTAGGTAAAGACATTTTATTCTATATAATATAGGGAATATAAGTTTATAAAGGTTTCTATTTTAAGAATATAATAATTCATAAGTAACTATAAATAACAATAAAACCAATCATATTGATAATATAGGAAATACTTATGACACTTGACCAAAATAAAATATATTGTGGAGATAATAGTATACTTATCGAAAACCTTGAATCCGAAAAAATTGATTTAACAGTATCATCGCCTCCCTATGATTCGCTTAGAACATATAATGGATATACATGGGATTATCAAAAATTAATCAAGGAATTATATCGCGTTACTAAAATCGGAGGCACCGTGGTTTGGATAATAAATGACGCTACGATAAATGGCAGTGAAACAGGTTCATCATTCAAACAAGCCTTGTATTTTATCGAATGCGGGTTCAATCTGCATGATACTATGATATGGAGAAAAGATACATGCGGAATGCCGAGTTCAATTAGATACGGTCAATGTTTCGAATACATGTTTATTTTTACAAAAGGAAAAATTAAAACATTCAATCCAATTGAAGATAGACCGAATAAATATGCAGGAAGTAAAGTTCATGGCACATATCGGGATAAAACAGGAAGCCTGCACAAACGAAGTGGTGAATGGATAAATCATGTCATTCCTGAATTAGGAGCACGTTTTAATGTATGGGATATTTCGACTGAAAAAAGTAATAAAACCGGGCATCCTGCTACATTTCCAATAGCAATCGCAACAGACCATATTTTATCATGGTCTAATCCAGGAGATATTATTCTTGACCCTTTTATGGGTTCAGGAACAGTGGCATTAGCATGTATAGAAACAGGACGAAATTATATCGGATTTGAAATATCATCTGAATATATAGAATTAGCTAATTCCAGAATCAATAAAGAAAAAAATAAAATATAAATAAAAAAATATTAGATTTTAAGTGACTTAACTAATTTATCTCAGGTTATTTTTCATTGTTTTTCAATACAGTTGTTGATTTCGTATTAAATATTCTCATTTTTAAAGATTCCACGACTAGTAAATAATTCATAAATTAACGTCTTAATACCAGTTGACATAAATAATAATGCATTATTATACATAATAACATTTTTATAGTATAAGCACTAATATATATGATGTAATAGGTGAATGTAGCCAAGCTCGGTCAAAGGCACCGGACTTAAACTCCGGTTTGGTAGCAATTCAAGGGTTCGAATCCCTTCGTTCACATTTTTAACAAGTGATGATAGCTAAGTTTGGTCAAAGGCAATACGTTTAGACCGTATTCTTGCAGAAGTTCGTAGGTTCAAATCCTGCTCATCACATTCTAATTTTATTATCAATAATTATAAATACTATTAGTATTATATATTATATTGATAAAGGTTATTTCTATGGCAAATCTAATAAAATGTACATTTAAAAAATCAATTTCTGTTACAAAAAAAGTAGGTATGGCATCTATTATTTTAGGAAGCGTTTTTGGCTATATCTCATTATGGATATGTAATTTAATGCAGATATGGGACCAGTTAATGTCAGTAATAGATATATATTCGAAAATGATATTTTCACAATTATATAATTGTATTGAATTTTTAACGTCAATTCCGTGGTTTGTGTGGATTATCATCGCTATTCCATGCAGTATTATCGGGTATTCCGGATTATGGTGTTACGATAAGCAACATAACGGAATCATTAGTAATAAAATAACAATCACGCTAATTGTCAGAGTGATAATAACTGCCATTATTCTATATATCATTGGCTTAATCCTATTTTCTGAATTAAGTCAATTCCAATTAAGTATGGTAGTAGTAGGCTTAATAATTGATTGGGATTGGGATGAGTAATTAAAAATATTATTTTTATTGCTATTTTTTTTAAATTTTATTTTTAAGTGTAAAAAATGTGATTGCCACACACCTTTTTCCTAGTAATTATGTGAACCGGTTAATACAGCAATACTTTTAAATATACACATATACAATTCATATATACATGGTAACTATTACGAAAAGTGGAATAGCAGACGCGTTAAAAACTAGTGAATATCACATGAAGGAATTCAATACTCCAAAAAAATTTGAAACTGCGGTGAATCGTGCGTATAAGGCATTCATGAAAACTTATGATAAACCACTTGTTAAAACAATGGAAATTCATATAAAATGGAATAAAAATAAAACCGTAGCCAGATATCCATCAGCTGAAGTCATCATCACCTTTGTAAATGGAGATAAAATAATCTATAAAGATAAAATAAGTGAATCCGGGGTTAATATTGATATTGAATTAATTGAAAGAATATTAAATGCATGTGCAATACAAAATATTTTGCATAAGCGTATTACTCCAGGATTACAGTTATCAGGTGTAGTTTGGCGAAGCCGAATGAGTTTTCCCTATTACAAAGTAAATGATAGAAACGGTAAATTTTTTAACTTCAACATAACCCATCTTTCATCGGAACTTATGTCTGATAAATATATTATTAAATTTACTTAATTTTATTTTTTATCATCATAATAAATCATATAGATTTATATAATATTAATCACAAATAATAATAATATGGAATCTAAATCGGAAAATGAGATTGAAATCATTACGAAAATTGAAAAATTGTTACGATTAGCCACATCATCAAATCCAAATGAAGCATTAGTCGCAATGAAAAAAGCACGAGAATTAATGTTACGGTATCATATTGATGAAATGCGAGTGCATCCAGAAAATGAAATAGACGAAAGTGTATTAACTATGAATTTTACAATTAAATATTCGTGGGAAGCAAATATTTATACTATTGTAGCTAAAAATATGAGATGCACGTGCTATTATTGTGATATTTCAAAACAACGATATATCATACTTATTGGTTATAAAGCCGATATTGACGCAACAAATATAATGAGTACATTTTTAATTTCGATATGCATAGCTAGTCTGAAAAAAGAACGGCAAACTATTAAACATGATAACTACTGTGATTCAACAGGACTAGCTAAAGTATATAGAACTGGATTCGTGCATGGAATACATGATGCTTTTGTCGACCAGAATAAATCCAATGAATTTGCATTAATGATAATTCTACCAAAAAAAGTAGTACAAGAAACTACTATTTATCGGGCAAAACACAATATTGTCGAACAAAAAACACACATCAATAAAGACTTATTCAATTCATATAAACATTCATATCGAAACGGATATGACCGAGGTTACGAATCTGCTGGTAAAAAACAACTTTCATCTTAATATTTTATATTTAAATCTGGGATTACTTTTTTATAATTTATACAATTACATTTAAATATACAGATGGTATAAATATAAGATATGAATACTAATTTATTTAATGTTAAAACTGTCGGTGATAACCTCGACAATAACATCAAACACATGTTATCTAAACCACACACTTTAAATAATAAAAAGAATGGGTTTGACTGTATTGGATTAAAGAACATTAATATGAAACTTTAAGGTAATATCATGGCAGATTTAATTAACGATGCATATGGTGTGGAAGTATCGGCTTCTACAAATACGCCTGAATTTAACTTCAATCAATATGAAGCTAAGCACACACTTGATAACGAAGAAGAAGAAGAAGATGGGGATAATAGTATTCCAATCAGGAAAAGAACAGACGATGATGATGATTTAAATGATGATTATGATTCGAATTTAGAGCAAGAACAGGAAGAACCATCAAATGAAGCAGACGATGTCATTTATCCCGAACAATCAGATAGTCAATCTGAAACTACAGACGATTCAAACCCTTCATTCTATGATTCCAAAAAATTGGCACAAGAAAATGAATTTGGAGCTAGTGAACTGAATGCAACCGACCAATTTAGCGGAGAATTCGGAGAAATGAAACCTTCCGATAACTCAAATGAAAATGATTACATTTCATTTAATGGAATGGCGGGAGATGATAGTTCTAATGCGCGCGCTGATTTTGAAAATCAACTAGATATTATTTTCGGAAATAGTAACGAGAATAGTCTGTTCAATACATATTCAGAAAACGATAACTCATTAGAATTAAGCAACGAAAGCCAATTTCAAGACATTTTAGGATTCGGGTCATTAGGAATAAATTCAGATAATGACTTTTTAGGATTTAAAAGTTTTAATTCTGCCGAAAATGGCGATAATCAATTTGGATTGAATGGGTTTGGAAATGACAATTATATGGCAGGTATTCTTGGTATAGGCGCGTTAGGTGTAGGAATGGCAATTGGTGAAAACATGACCAACTCAAGCAATAAACCCCCTGTTACAATGAACGGAGCCTTCATTGACGGTTTAAAAAAAGCAGTGAATGATGGAAAAGCGGCAGTTAGCACAGTTGTTGAAAAACTCGCATCAAAAACAAAAACCGTAGCAAAAAACGTATACGATGAACATATTGCATCTCCAGATATTTATGATGAATTTTATGATGAATTAGGAGAAGATTCACGTTTGAAAAAAGCAGTGAATTATGGAAAAGCGGCAGTTAGCACAGTTGGTGAAAAACTCGCATCAAAAACAAAAACCGTAGCAAAAAACGTATACGATGAACATATTGCATC
>JALOBO010000003.1 GCA_023228225.1 Clostridia bacterium | reverse complement strand
TTAATATCAGGATTTTCACCAGCAATATTGAAATCCGTTTTAGGTGGAGATATTCTTTCGCCAGAAAGAGTAATGTTAAGAACAATTAACGACCCACGCTATTCAAAAATTATCATCTAAAACAAAAGAGGGAATCGCTAGGTTCCCTCTTTTTCTATTTAAACATATATGAGCATCAAAGAAACAATTTTAAAACAATTAGGTAGTACGAAAAATGTAATAAAAGTTAATCCTTCAACTACAAAATTAACAAAAAACATTTATACAAAACTATCGCCTCTTGCAGGTTTTACACCTAGCAAATTCCATCCAAAGAAAAATTTACAAATGATCATCAACGATTCGGAAATGTATCTGATACTTGAAGGATACGTTACTTGCCGACGTTATATCGAAACAAAGGAAATCAAACCGACAGGTTTTTTTGCAAAAATATTCAATAGAGAAAGCAAATTTATTTCTGATGAAAAAGATATTATAAAACAATTAGATGACGAACAGATTCATTACAAAAAAGATTTTGATGACAAAAAATCCTGTGCATTTTATTACTATTGGATGCCTACAAATTTTTTAGTATCAAGCGAATCTCATGAGGAATTAACGCATCTTGAATTTAAACAAATTCATCAAAAGTTTTTGAAATACAAAACAAAAGTAAAGAAAAACATAATCAAAGCAAAAGAACAAAAACTTCGCAAGAAAGCTGAAGATATTGCAAACGGCAAAACTATTTAATTCATCTGTATATAAATATTAATAAATTTAATAGTAATATGACAAAAACAGAGAACGTTCGTATCGGATTTGGCGCAATTGGGTGTGCGTTAAAATTCAAAAAAGATACAATACAACGGTACGATGGATCATTAGAATATTGGAAAATGTTATGGTCACTTGTTCGTAATAAATCAATTTCGCATGTAATGTTATTGCAAAAATCTGATTGGGCAGATTTGCCTGAAAATGAAAAAATAGAATTCGACCCACGAGGCGTTTTATTCGACCCGTATTCTGAAGAACCTGGTTTTTCACGCGCGAGTGTAACGCCAAAGAAAAATGAAGATACTCAACTTTGCACTAATTACAGAAATTTCTACGAGCACTTCAAAGATAAACACAATTTAGATACCGCATACTTATTTTCTGGAATGGGATATTTCACAAATAATTCAATTCCAAATTTTTTAGGTGCTGTAAGAATACCTGAACATCGTGTTCGTGTACAATGGGTTACATATAATTATTGTGCGCCTGTTGTTCATTTTCTAAACATGACAAAATTACCTTGGTATAATGTATCATTAGATCCTCGATACGTAAAAGATGTGTATCGTCAACGTGATACCATGAATACTCCACGTGAAATCATTTCACAATTTGAAAAGGCTGTTACGTGGGAAAGTGTCGATTGTTATGAAGGCAATGAAGAAACTGTTGGCAATGAAACTGTTAAACACTTACGTTTAGAAGCAACAGGAATCGAAAAACTTGCAAGAATACAGGAACCGATATATCCGCCAGATAACGATAGACCGATACGATTACTTATGGGTGTTATGCAATCAAAATATGGACAAGGCGCAGGTTATGATGACCGTTTAGAAATGTTAAAAACTTGGGTTTTTAAATATGACGATAAAAAAGAAGTTGAAATTTACGGTAAATGGTCACCTGAAGTAATTGCTGGTTATGAAGATTGGTTCAAAGGAATGATACCATATCAAGAAATGGATGCAAAATTACGTCAAACAAGATATACTGTTGTTAAAGGAATTCGAGCAGATTGGAGTACAGCAAAATGGGCAGATACACTTGCGCAAGGTGTTGTTCCGTTTCTTGTACCAGGATACGATACACAAAACTCTGTTGTTCCTGCTGACCATTTCATTAGAGTAAAAACTCCTGAGGATCTTTATAAAAAAATGGATTATCTTGATGCAAATCCGGATAAACGTATTGCATTGGTAAAAGGATTGCAATACAACTTATTAAAAGAAGCAAAAACTGGTACTTTTGTTTATGACATATTAAACAAATCATTCAAAAGAACAGGTATCGACATTGAATTGTCACTTGAACGCGATGATTCAGTAAAAAGAAAATCTAAATCTAAATCATTATTTTAATGAAAAACGTAACAGAAGTAAAAGGTTATTCGCACGAGAAATTCAAAATAGGTTCTCATACAGTTTATAAGTATACAAATGACATTCATAGAAAGCAATTTGTTGAACGTCAATTCTATTGGTTAAATATAATGAAAGATAAATTTCCAGAATACGGATTTAGTCATTTATATTTGATAAGCGAAATTGAAGAAACAGGATTCAGCATGAATAAAATTGATGCGAAACCGATGAATAAAAATAATGCAGCAGACCTTGTTAGAATTGCAAGACATATAAAATTGCCTGCGAGCGAACGTTTTGGTGCAAACGCAAGCATGTGGTTAGAACAAAATATGCCTACAAATTTTGCAAATGGAATTCCGCCAAAATTGACATTTGAAGCATATATTGAATATCTTAAAAAAATTGTTTTAAGAAATCCTGATTTATTTGAAGGATTCGATTGGTTTGCATACGAACCGTTAATACTTAAATATTCGCAATTTGCAAATTCTTCATTATCATATTTTCATGGAGACTTTACAGTTGATAATATTTTGTGGGATGGCGAAAAGTATACATTAATCGACCCGAATTTCAAAAATGATATGTGGCCATCTTATTTATTAGATCTTTCAAAATTATTCCAAGAAACTAGGTTTTCTGACATGGAATTCTTCAATGAAATTTTTAATGAAATTAAAACACAATTCAATTTCAATAACGATAAAATGAATTTTATCGAATTATTAGAAATCGGACATTATATACGTATGATTCCGTATGTTGTTAAATACCCAGAAGTATTTAAAGTTAAATTAGAAAGATTACAAATAATAGCAAAACATAAAGAATGCAATTAAGTAAAGACAATATCGACACATTAGCAAAATTCATATATGAAGATGCTAATATCAATTCATTAGTAAATGTAATACAAAATTCAGGTGATAATTATGTACATAATTATCTTGATTTTGTTGCATTAGAAACAAATGATAAGCAAGCCCAAATTGGGTTACAATTGCATCAACACGTAGCAGAATTAGACACGGTTTTTGAAAGTATAACAATGACTGCTACTGATGTATATGATATGAAAGCATGCGGCGTTGATGCGGTTGAAGCATCAACATCAAAAGTTATTGAATGCACAAAAAATAAACTTATCAGAAGTGTGTTGTCTGAAATATATTCATTAGGACATGAAAATTATTTGGAATCATTCACAAGATTCGATAAATTAAAAACATGGGTGTACAAATTATTTAGTAAAACATACATTAAATCATATAATGTTAAAAATAATACAAGTTTACTTGGCAAATTATTTTTATTTGGCAATAAAGTTGCAATTACATGCAGAAGAGGTTCCGGTGATATTTGTATAATAGGACCAGGATTGCTAAATAAATTTATTGATATGTCAATGTTTGTTCATGCTGATACAGTGACAAATGAAATTCCAGGAATTTTGCAATATGCAGGTAACATAGGTGCTATTAAAATTATGGTAAATAATGAGCTGCCATATAACGATAAATCAATTATTGTAATGCGTAAATCAAAACGTGACGAATCTGGATTACATTTAGTATATGATAAAAACGCGTTATCCATTATGACAATTTGCGAAGTAACAATGGCGCCAAAAGTTGGAGCAAAAACAAAACATAAAGTTTTTAAAACAGATAACGCTAAAGTTTTCATTCAAAAATTTTATGTAAATTATAAAGAAAATTCAAAACTTTTATAAGTTTCTGAATATATAATAAAACCAACCGTTATTACTGTTTAGCTTAGGCAAACAAAAATTAACGTAACAAAAACAAATTAAAAAAAAATCTATTTTAGGAGGATTAATTATGACACAACATCGTTTTATTTTGGGAAATTCCCCATTCGAAGTTTTATTTAAAGATTTCTTTAACACGGAATCAATGTTTAACATTGCTCAAGAATCTAAGTATTCTTATCCTGTTGATATTAAAGAAACAAAAGAAGGATTGCAATTTGATATTGCAGCAATCGGATTAACATCTGATGATATTGATATTGCAGTTGAATCTGATATTTTAAGAGTATCTAATGATAAAAAAAGTGGTGATACAGTCAGTGACGAAGATCATTACATACACCGCGGCATCACACGCCGTTCATTCAATTTGGGTTGGAAAATTGGCTCCCAATTTGATTTGAAACAAATTGTGGCAGTTATGGATAAAGGTTTACTTACAATCAAGGTTCCTCGTTCGGAATCTGCTGCCCCTATAAAAGTCAATATTCAAAACAAATAACATAAACTAATCTTAACGGTTGGTTTTCAAATCCAGAGCAATTGCTCTGGATTTTTTTTTGTCTTTTGTTCTATGAATATATAAAATAAAATACTATGACAGAACGAGAAGAAGCATTGTATAAGAAATTTTTACCCGTAGGTGCAAATGAATTGACACGGTCTAGAGTAAGAATTTGTGTTCAATGCATGTTTTTCAATGAAGTTCATAGAAGTCACTGTCCATATTGCAGTTGTGCATGGGAAAGTTACGTAAAGAAACCACAAAAATTTTGTGTAAAAAGATACTGGTAAATAAAATTATGGAAAAAAGAATACCGTCATTCGACAAATTTATAGATGAAAAAGAATCATTCGATAAATATTTAGTATTATTAGGTCATGACCCTAAAAAATTCAAACAACTTGATGACCATGCATATAACTATTTGAAAACTGCATATAACAAATCAGCTGATGCCAGCGATTTTGAACAAAACTTTGCAGATGAATTAGAAACACAAATAAATAAAATCAAAATATAATATGATAAGAAGAATACCAACAATCGAAGATTTTGCATTAAACGAAAGTGCTACATTATTTGGAGACATGGACGTTTACATCAACCGTTTCAATAAAGCACCAGGTTTTAATCAAGGAGAAGTTGTTCCACGATGTGCAGGAACACCTGATGAATTTCGTGAAATTGATACAAAAGGTAATTGGAAAACTGATGGATGGAATTATACGTCAATTAGATTATACACAACAGAAGCGTACAAAAATGGTAAAGAAGTTGTTGATGTGCTAACAAATTTAGTAATTGCGCCAAACAAAAAAGAATGGACTCCATCTAAAATTATCAAAAACAAACAATACACAGACACTACTGTTGTTTGCTTTGAACATCCTGCATTAGGATTTATATTCTTTAGAGTATGGGATTACACAACAGGTAAATCAAGAGGATTTGGCGAATATAAAGATACAAAATTCCAAGTACAAGGTTTTTTCATGAATGGCACAAGTTCGTGGGGTAAAATTGATGCATGGCCACAATTGAAAGTTATGGCTGACGATCTTGCTGATGCATGCAAACATGAGCCTAAAGCACTAATTGCTGTTGCTGATTATATCAAAAGCAGATACATACCGAATAATATGTATTAAAATATCAACAAAAAGAGGCAATTGCCTCTTTTTTTTATTTCAAATACCAATCTGATATAGTTGAATTTTGCCATTTAATCCATTCTTCAGGATTGCCAAAAAACATGCAATCATATTCTTGAGCAAATAATTCAGCAGATCCTAAATTGCGAATTTCTTGTTCTTTCCATTTTTCATCACGTCCCGGCACTTGCCACCACAAAACTTTTGTTGCCATATAAGAATTCAATCCACGTGATGCTCTATCATAAATATCATAAAATTGATTATACCCATTAGGTGTTGATTGTATGAATATTGTAGAATCTTTTATTGCACTAATACTTACATATGTATTACGTATAAATTCAGATGATGCAACTGGTTGCATGTGTGCAAAATCTTGCAAGAATAAATGGTGAATCGAAAAACCAATCGTTGAAGTTGGCCTAGAAGATATTGCAAAAATTCTGCATCCGTTATCGAACTTTAATGATTTCTTGTTATAACTTTCGACGCCAGGTTTTAAGTAATACGGCAAGTCTGCATATATACGTCTAATTTTATCCATACTTTCAACAGACATACATTCTTTAACAGATGCAAGAACAATGTTTCGATTTACATTGAATAATGCAGTATGTAACATTAAAAAATCCATTATTGTTGATAACCCGGTTTGTCGAGAATTCATAACAACGTTAAATCTGTAGTCAATGTATTTCTTTACAATATCTTTTTGGTAATCTCGCAATAAAATATGTTGAATACCGTTTATTGTTGATGCTGTACAATATTTTTCTATAAAATAAATGGGATCTGTTGCACACTTTGAATATTCAAGTAATTCTTGTGGCGAAAAAGAAAACATAATGCCGGCCTTTCGATAACCCGTCATTTTATTATAGCATATGTCTGATATTTTTGATTGACGACCTGCGTAATAGTCTTCATAAATTTTTTCAATAATTTGTGTTGTATATACTTTCATAATACTTAATTTTAATTTATATATTCATATCAGTTTGTGATTTTTGACAAACAAGCAAAAAAGGAAACTTGTTGTGAATATTTTTAATCATTTCGTCAAAAAACTATTTGTCATTAATGTATATAATTATAAAATATTAATAAGAAAATATATGAAAGAACCTAAGATTTTAATAACAGGCGCATGTGGATTCGTTGGCACAAATTTAATTAACGATTTGATTACTAAAAATGTAATAACCAATCCAAAAGAAAATATTATAGGAATCGACAATATGTCGCATGGCACTTTTCTAGAAGGTGTTCATGATAAAATAACATTAATTGAAGATGACATAAGATATCATGATATTAAAAATCATTTTAAAGATGTTGATTATGTATTTCATTTTGCGGGATTAGTTTCAATTTATGACTGCGATAAAAATCCAATGGAAGCATTTTCAAATAACATAATGGGTTCAATCAATGTGTTTGATGCATGCATTGAAAATAATGTGAAAAAAGTTATTTTTTCAGAAACATCTGCAATGTATGAAGATTCAAAAATTTTGCCACATGTTGAATCAGAGTGGAATCCGGGAACAATTTATGCAACATCAAAAGCATGTTTGCATTTGTTAGCAGAATCATATCGCAAAACAAAAGGATTAACATACACAGGTTTACGCTATTTTAATATTTACGGAAAATTACAGGATTGGAAACGAACAGTCCCGCCTGCATCATGCGGGTTTGCTATAAGACTATTAAACGGTGCCAATCCAATAGTATTTGGAGACGGTAATAGACGTAGAGATTTCATACATGTTGATGATGTTAATAGATTTCATATACAATGTATACAAGACAGTAGAACAGATAACGAAGTCTTCAATCTTGGAACAGGACAAAGTTATTCTTTATATGAGATGATTAAGAGTATAGCAAATAGCTTAAAAATCAATAAATACGAAATAAACCATCTTCCCGAAATTAATGGGGAAGCATTTGAAATCTATGCAAATATTGATAAAGCTAAAGCACTGGGATGGGAGCCACAGGTAAAATTTGATGAAGGCCATGAAGATTTAATAGGGTATCTTAAAGATCTTTATGAGAACGGCTATTTCCCAAAAGATTATATGGATAATATAAATATAGAAGAAGTTACAATATCATCAGATAAAAAGTAAATCCAAGATTCACACAAGCCTGCGCTTTTGCATGGGTTTGTTTTTTTGCCGCATTATATGTATAAGCAGATTTAACCTCTATTATCATGTTTTTTGATTTGATATAAATATCAGGTTTATATGTATGAGTTCCGTTAAGTTCATACTCGATAACGCCAGTAAATTTTGAGATACCGTCGCATGCTACCACAATATCGTTTTCCTCATATTGTTGTAATAAAAGGTCAATGGCGAAATTTTCATACCCTTGTACGTGTACGATTCTTCCTGACGGCATCTCATACTTTTTAAATTTATATCTTTGTTTTAATCGTTTATCTGCGTATTCGTCATCTCGCCAATGAGATCGTTGTTTTTCGCGTACTTCTGGTCTGTTTTGGATTTCTTTGTTTATTACACGTTGTTTTTCAATATTACCGGGTACGGCATAATATTCCATGCGTTTGTTTGATAAATTTTTTCTATTCACAGGATCTTCAAAAAATTCAGTTGTTTTATCAGACAAGTGTTTACGATTATCATCAATAGATATCCAATCTTTAAAACCTCTATTCATATTGTCTAATTGCATTTGAAATCTTATAGGGTTATTTATTTTCAATTCAGCTATTTGTTTAGACGACCTGACACTTTGCTCTTTTTTAAACTCGGGTGTGTTTTTTGTTACCGTGACTTTTTCTTTTATGTTCTGCGTATATGTAGGATCCTGGTGTCTATAATTCATGGAACACGACCTCGTACAAAACATATGATTATCATGTCTTGACATAAATTCATTGCCGCAAAATTTACAAATTTTCTTTTTCATATAATTCTTTTATTTGTTCTGATAAGTTTTCACAGCCATCATACATCCCATTCTCAATCTGTTTAATAAATTTTATTATTTGAGATTCGACAATGGCCGACTTATTAAAACCCATCGCCTTTGACACGATGTTAAGTTTTTTAATTGTTTCTTCTGATATTGAGAATGCTTGAGCTTTTTTCATATTGTAAAAATTATTAATTTTATAAATTATATATTAAAATGATGTTTAGAAAAATTAAAACTTTCTGAAATCTATGTATATAAATATAAATAAATGAGAACAATACCACCTTTATTTGCTGGCGTTGCAATTCGATTAATGAATGGTGATGGCCCTATCATTTTTGGCGATGAAACAAGACGTAGAGATTTTATTCATGTTGATGATGTGAATAATTTTCATATACAATGTATTGAAGATAGAAAAACAGATAATCAAGTTTTCAATTTAGGAAGAGGCGAATCGCATTCATTACGTGAAATTGTTGAAATTATTTATACGTATCTTAATGTAAGAATACCTATCGTATATATGCCAGAAATTAATGGTGAAGCTCATACGATTGTTGCAAATATTGACAAAGCAAAAGCAATAGGTTGGGAACCTCAAAAATCAGTTCATATAATGATTAGAGATACAATTTCTTTTTTAATTGAAGAAATGAAAAAAGGAAAAGTATCAAAAAATTACATGAATGACATTGATATTAATTCTGTGAAAATTGGAAAGTAAAACTAAAAAATTGTTCTGTATATAATAACAATAGGAAATAAAAGATATATGATAGAATTAAATGATATTATTGAAGTAGAAGGTTATATACCTGGCAATATGATAAAATTGAAACGTATTGCAAATTTGCCGGATTATATACCTGGCATACATCAAGTGTATAACATTTATTCAGATGACTTCGACAATTATTGGTATTTATTAATAGAAGATGACGATAATTCATTGCCTATAAATTATGGAATGAATAGAAATGATTGGGCAACAATACCGAATAGAATTGTGAACTTTATAAAAGATAAAAAATAATGAAAGCAATCATACTATGTGCAGGTAATTCAACAAGATACGGAAAAAATAAATTACTTGCAAAATTTAATGACAAGACATTACCAGAGTATAATATCGACTTTTGCATCGAAAATGGAATAACAGATATTTGCGTAACAGTTTCACGAAATCAATGTGATATTACATATTATGGCGAAATTGGTAATGATGTTGTATCAAATTTAGTTTCGTATGTCGAAAAATTTTCAGCAGAGAAAATAAATCTATCATTCAAATTCCAAGATACCGATAAATATGGTCCTGGTGCAGGACTACTGCCTTGGCTACCAGATAATCAAGAAGATGTACTTGTTCTTTTTGGTGATAACTTTGTTAAAGGTAAATTCGACAAATCATTACTGAAAGAATTCGATGCGGTTGCAACATATAAGGAATTGGAAAAAGATTCGACAAATGAAAGATTTGGTGCAATCGACGGAAACAAGTTAATAGAAAAACCTCATCTATACAGAGAAGGCAAATTCTTTATCGGTTTTGCTTATTTTACACCGGATGGCTTTAGAAAATTGAATGATTTATCACCTTCCGTAAAACGTAAAGAGTATGAAATTACAGAGTTTTTCAATTCAATCGAGAAACGTACAATTACACCAGTTGTTGAACATTGGATTGATTTGACATATCAATCAGATGATACAGATGTAAGTTCTGCCATAGCAAAAGCAAGCAATATATAAAATATAATTTCTAAATCTAAAACAATGGAAGTAATTGATATTTCTAATTTAGGCCCGTGGGATGGTCTAAAACAAATTATGGTTTTTATAAATGAACAAGCTTCATATAACAAAATCATAACAAATGCGCAATTAGGCACCTTTTTAATGGATGCATTCGAAGCACAACAGCTGCCAGTGATTAAACCAAGTCTTGGACTAATCAAAAATCCTGAAACATACAAAATCATTAAGTTAAAACACGCAGATGTTTTTGTTGACCCTAACATGCGTTGGGATGATACAAAATTAATTTTTAAATCGAATGATAAAGAAAAAATAGTTGAAATAAAACATTCTAATAACTTGATTTAATGAAGTGGCATTTCTACGATTGGGACGATACTCTAGCACTGACGAGAAAAGCATTATATCTTTCATATAAAGAAGCACTAAAAGATTTTGACATACAATTCGATTTTAACTATTTTAATGATTTTATTTACGATGATTCAAACAAATTCTTACAAGGATTAAATTTTTCAATCGATGAAATTGCAGAAATCAAAAAAGTAAAAGAACATCATTATATCAATACTTACTTTGATGAAATCATATTCAAACTACCCGATTTTAAAAATAATCGAATAGATCATCAATATTACATTGTTACAAATACAAATGAAGAACTTGTAACAACAATGCTAAATAAGAAATTTTCTAATACTGTTCCATGGCAAGATATCGTCGGAACGTATAGCGGTATTAAACGTAAGCCTGAACCTGATGTTTACGTTACAGCGTTTGAAAAAATAAAACATCAATTTCATAGTTCAACTGATGAACTTCATATATATGAAGATTCTATTGCAGGATTACTTGCAGCTAGTAAATTTATTCACATGTACGAAAAACGTATAAAGAATTTTGAAATACATCATGTAAAACACGAAAATCCATTTATAAACAACTTATAAAAATAAAAATGAGTAAAGAACAAAAAATTGTTAAAACAAAAAAACGTATTCCTGTAGTTGAATGCGACTGCAATCAAACAGAAATTGAAGAAATTGTTGCGTTACCTAAAGTAATGATTCAAGGTTCTAAAATCCCAAACAGCGGTACATATGTTGCACCTGAAAATAAATATCCGTATACATTAAAAGAATTTGAAAACGGACCAGTATTAAAAAATGATGGCAAGCCTTTTAAATGGGGAACTATTATACCACTTATCGGCGGTATGTCAATGGGCTGCGCATTAGCAACGCAAAAGAAACCTGATTTTATGGTTACATTTTCAGGATTTATGGGTAACGAAAAAAGTTTAGTTGATTACTGGCCAGATGTTCCATATCATAATCTCGATGAATATGATATTCCAATGTTTGCAAACACTGAATCTGCTGAGGAAAAGAAAAGTCTTTCATTATTAGCTGAAGCATTTAAAGATGTCGATTTTATGAATGCGGTACCGCCATGCGCTGGTTTATCAAGTTTAAATGCATCGAAAGGTCGTTCAGAAATGTCACGTGGCTCTGATGCAATTCAAAATCAATGGATGTACAAATCCGCAAGATTTGTTCTTGAACATGTAAAACCTAAAGTTCTTTGGGGTGAAAATGCACCTGCTTTATTTACTAAAACTGGTGTAGGTGTTGCAACAAAATTAGCGGAAATTGCAAAAGAATTTGGATATTCATTTTCATTAATGAAAACAAATTCATTATTGCATGGCGTTCCACAAAAACGTGAACGTACATTCTATTTCTTCTGGAATAGCGAAACTGCACCTATTATGAATTTTATGTCGAGAGATGAAGCTTTCTTACCTGACTTTTTAGCACAAATTCCTGAAGGTGTTTATCAGCACGATGGTGAAGAATGGACAACACCAGTTTACCCATCATATGATTGGGTGTTGAAACAAAATAATAAAACACACGCTGAATGGGTTGCTGAACATGACCATACTACATTACATAATCATCTTGCATGGACAGGCAAAATTGATGAAGCAATTGAAGTAATCAGAAAAGATTACGCTGATGCTGAAGCTGCTGAATGGGAAATCAAAAATCTTGTTCACGTTAAAAATAAATTAGCGAAAAAAATGGGATGGTGGGACAATTCACCACACTTTTTCCATGGACATTTCAACGCCGTTGTTGGAAGAAACATGTATCGTGGTATGCACCCTACTAAAATGAGATTTTTAACTCTACGTGAATTGATTTGGCTAATGGGTCATCCTCATGATTTCAACATGTGGGAAAATGAAAAAGGAAATGCTGCAACACAACAAATTTCACAAAACGTTCCTGTTGTAACTGCTAGTCATTTTGCAATGGAAGTAATGAAATTCATAAATGGCGAATTACCATTTTCAAATGAAAAAGATTTCAGACAAAATAATAAACATCAAAACAGAGCAACTGTAAACGATAAAGCAAAAAAATTATTCTAATGAGCAAGTTTCTTGTTGATGATAACTTTATAATTTTAATTCCTGCAAGGAAAGGGAGCAAAGGGCTCCCTTTCAAAAACAGGAGACTGTTGGATTATACGCTAAATTCAATACCATCGTTTTACATTAATAAAGTATGGGTTAGCACAGATGATGAATACATACAGCAAATATGCGAAAGCAAAGGTGTTAAAGTTCATAGAAGAACTGAATCTTCAGCAACAGATAATGCGTCAACAAAAACGCTTGTTAATGAATTTATAGCAACACAAAGAATTCAATCAACAATTATTATGTTGTATCTCACGTACCCAGAACGTACATGGGAAGATATTCAAAATGCGTATGCAAAATTAAGAATGCATAGAGGCAACTCGCTACTATGTAAAAAGGATGTAAAGCAAAGTCCATATCTTATGATGATTGAAAAAAATGCATTATTTGGAGAACAGGTAATTAAACACGATTTATACAGAAGACAAGATTATCCAAAAGTTTTTGAGATTTCTCATTTTGTTGCAATATTTGAACCTGCGATTGTTTCTTTACTGAATCAAAATTTGTATTACCCGAATACCATATTTCATAAAATAAATGATACAATCGATGTTGACACGGCAAAGGATCTTGATGCGTTTATATCAGCAAATCCAATACAAATATCGAAAGAAATGCAAATGCCGTACATACGAACATGCAAAAAGGAAAATGGCTTGACATTTGTTGATGGCATGATAGATAATTCGATTTTGCCAAAAAACACCAAGAAAATAAAAATTTATTATCATATTGGTTTAATTGATGATTCATGTATCGAAATAATAAACGACCAAATAAAAACGTTAAAAGATACAGGCATATACGATGCGGCTAATAAGATTTTATATAGTGTAGTGGGAAATATCAAATTATTGCCTAAATTACCAAAAAAATTTGAATGCGTATATAAAAGTGAAAATATAAGTGATGCTGAAATGCCAATACTTGAGATTTTACGAAATGATTCGCAAACTGAAGATTTCAAATGTATATACTTTCACACAAAAGGCTCATCATCTAGATTACAAAATTATGATGCAAATAAATTAGGTTCATGGCGAAAATATATGGAGCACTTTGTATTTGACCATTGGGAACGTAACATGTCATTACTTGAAAAATACGATACCGTCGGTACAAGTATGATTCTGGGCGAAGCTAATAGCTGGTACAAAGATCATTATGCAGGTAACTTCTGGTGTGCAAATAGTTCCTATATAAAAAAATTGAATTCATTAAATGAAACATATACAGTAACCGGTAGAGATCGTTACAAAGCTGAAATGTGGATATTGTCTGATAGCAATGTAAAAGCATTCAATTATCATGCATTTCATTTTACACCTTTTTGCAAACATTACTTTGACCCGAATGCGTATGAGATACCTGTTGTTAAAGAATCCAAAGCAAAGATTGCTGTTCTGATGCATTTATATTATATAGATTTAGTAAAAGAATTTATAGATAGTATTAAAAATATCAAATATCCTAGTGATGTATACGTAACAATACCTGATAACACTAGCATGTTAGAAACAATGCGACTTAAGAAAATATTCAAAGATTCTGATTTGATGCACAAAGTCATATTCATAACTGCTGGAAATATCGGAATGGATATTGGGCCAACATTTCTTACTATGAAAGAAATTGCAAAAAATAATATGCATTATGATTACTATTTGAAAATCCACACGAAGAAAAGTATAGACCCAGGTGACATTAATGAAGCTAGAATTGTGCATGGTGAAGTATGGCGTAATGCATTAATACAGCCATTATGCGGAAGTGAAGATAATGTTATGACATGCATCAATTGTTTGAATGCACCTGATGTAGGCATGGTAGGTTCAAATAAATGGAGAATTACATTTAACATAAATGAATGGTATACAAAGCAGAACCTAGAAATAATCAAGCAATATGCAACTAAATTAAACTGGAGTAATTGGGAAACAACTAGTTTCTTTATTGGCGGAACAATGTTTTGGGTTAAAGGGGATTTATGGGAAAAATTCTTTGAAGAAATTAATATAGATGAAACTTACAGCAAATTCAATAAAGGAAAATCAAATGATAAAAATGGCGGAACGCATGAACACTCGATGGAGAGAATCTTTGGAATATATGTTTGCCAAAATAAATTAAAAATACAAGGCGTATGAAAATATGTATAGCAATATCAACATATGTATCAGATAAAGCATCAGATGATCGTATAAAAATAATAAAAGAATGTTTAGATTCATTTATTAATGTAAATGCCAAAGTGGTAATTGTAAATGATGCATCGACAAACAAACTTCATAACGAATTATTGGAAACATATAAAGATAAGTTTCATATCATTAACAGAACGTATAATGGCGGTATTGCAAAATGCAAAAATACAGCTATAAAGTATTTTGAAGAAAATGAATATGATATTTGTTTCTTAATTGATGATGACATGAAAGTTGTTAGTCCAGATTTTGTTAAACAGTATGTTGATGCAATAGAAAATACAGGAATTGAACATTTATGCTATCAAGTGCCTGGAGATCATAAAAATACAAAAAATATTGAAAAGAATGATTTCAATGTAATTCAATCAGATCATACTAATGGATGTATGCTAGTGTTAACAAAAAATATTGTAAAGAATATTGGATACTTTAAAGTTTTACCGCACAAGTATGGACATGAACATTCAAATTATACATTGCGTTGTATAATTCATGGATTTGCGCCCGGATTTATAGACGTGGTTGATAGCAATAATTTTATTCAATTAATTGGGCAATCAGTAGAAATTCATAGCGGTACTAGAATTCATGGCGCAGAATTTGATGAAAATGAACATGCTGCATTTGAAAATTTACAGAACGAAAAATACATAGAATGCAATGAATAATCCGTTTGATTTTTTTGAAGAAATTTGGTGTATTAATTTGGATAGAAGACCTGACAGATGGGAATCTGTTGTAAAAGAATTCGATACGCTTGGTATACGAAATAAAGTACAAAGATTAAGTGCAATAACGCACGAAGATGGTAGAATCGGATTAATAAAGTCTATTCTTAATTTGCTAATATATGCAAAAGAAAAAAAATTAAAAAACATATTAATTTTAGAAGATGATGTAAAATTTCTACACGCAAATAATGTTACATCTACATTAACAAAAGCCAATGAACAGATTTCAAATATTGATTGGCATATGTTTTATTTAGGTGCAAACATAAATGGTGCAAAACAACGCAAAGTATCAGAAAATTTAATAAGAATAACAAATTCATATTGTTCGCATGCAATATGCTACAATAGTTGTGTTTATGATATCATCATAGAACAATTCACAAAAACAAATGCAATCATTGTTCCAGAAGATGTTGGTGATGTTTACTTTTCAATTTTACAAAAGTCAGTCCCATGTTTTTGTGTAAATCCAATAATTGCAACGCAATCTACTGGATTCTCAGATTTATCGAATGCAGTTATTGATTACAGCGTTCATATCGAAATACCTTTTAGTAACAATATTATATGAAAACAAAAACTATAGCAGAAATAGGTATCAATTATGCGTATGGCACAGATAAAACAAAATTTATTGATAACGCAATGAATCTTGTTCGACTTGCGGCAATGTCAGGATTTGATTATGTAAAGTTTCAAAAAAGAAATCCTGACATATGTATTCCTGAAAGTCAAAAACATGTGATGAAATCCGTTCCATGGGAAAAAGAACCTATAACATATTTGCAATATAAGAAAGATATTGAATTAGACATTGCAGATTACACAATGTTATACATATTAGCAATGGATTTAGGAATAGGTTTTTTTCTATCTGTATGGGATATTGATTCTGTTAATTTTGCAATCGAATTACACGATGTTACGGTTGGAATAGAAGAACGACCATTAATCATGAAAATACCATCTGCATTGATTACTGACACTGCATTAATTAAATATGCAAGATCTGCCGCTGATATACTTATGTTATCTACTGGCATGAGTACAGAACGTGAAATCGAAATTGCTGTTGCCGAGGGGATGCCAGATGTTTTATTTCATACAAATTCTGCATATCCATCTCCATTAGAAGGAATAAATTTAAACTATATTAAGCACCTAATTACAAAATATGGCGACAAAACTTCAATAGGATATAGTGGTCATGAATTTGGTTTAACTGCTACTTTTGCTGCTGCTGTTATTGGAGCAGAATATATTGAAAGACACATTACGCGAGACAGAACATTATGGGGATCTGACCAAATGGCATCAGTTGAACCTATAGGTCAATCAAAATTAATAAAAGGATTGAAAGAACTTGAAATTGCAATGGGTCCTGATATTATAAACGAAAGAATTGTTCACGAATCGGAACTAGATAAAAGAAAATCTCTAAGAGGAATATAATGTTAGGATTCTTGAAAAATATATTCGGGAAAAAAACCGAAAAACAAAAAAATGGAAGTATGATAATCAGAGTTGACATTGATAACACAATATGTAAAACGCCAGGAACAGATTATAAAAACTCCATTCCAAATCACAATCGAATAATGCGTATTAATAACTTATACATGTCAGGACATACCATTATTTATTGGACATCGCGTGGCGTTGGGTCAGGACAAAATTTAAGGGAACTTACAAGCAAACAATTAACACAATGGGGTTGCTTATATCATAAATTAGAAATGGATAAACCGTTATTCGATTTATTCATTGACGATAAAGCATTAAATTCAAATGAATATTTCTATGGCGTATAAAGATTTAAATGATATATATACAAAAAAATTTAAACAATCTAAATGCATTGTATTAGGAAATGGGACATCAGTAAAGAAATTCAAAAGTGATGATGATGTTTTTACTATTGGGGTAAACGATATTTGCAAATTCGTAACGCCAAACGTATTATTTTTAATTGATACAAAGAAAAGATTCGAAGCAAAAAATATACCTAATAGAATATATGATATAGAAAATGCAAATCCAGATTACATTATAGCAAAAGATGAATCTTGGAACTTTAAACATGATAACGTTTATAACATGAATTTTGGTGCGCATGGAAATTTAAAAAACATTAATGAGAAATCCATTATTGACACAGGCTTAGATTCGCCATACATGGGAATTCAATTAGCGTATAAAATGGGTTTTAGACGAATAGGCATATTAGGTGTTGATTATACACCAAATCATTTTTACGCAGACGATGGTCATCACGAATTAGTACAGTACGACAAATTAAAAGAAATTAATAATCTTTATAAAAATCTTACGCACGTGTTAAGCGAAAACAATTGTTCATTATTTAACTTAAATCATAACAGTATGGTTACCACTATACCGTTCATTCCAATTGAAAACTTTTAATACTTAATGTATATAATAATAAATTTACAATTTAGCAAGATAACTATATGAAACATATAATTGTTGAAGGCTGTGACCGAACAGGAAAAGATACATTGATTGAATACATCGAATCTTTAAGCAAAAATAATTATGAACAACATCACTTCATGACACCTCTAGGAAATACAATCGAAGAAAAGATTGAATTTCAACAAACGGATTTTTCTATAGAATTTGAAAGAATAAAAATTTATAGGACAATGTTCAAAAATGCTGATGATATGTTCGTATGGAACAGGTCACACATCGGAGAATACGTATATGGAAATATTTATCGAAAATATGATCCTTCGTGGATTTTCGATTTAGAAAAAGAATATGAATATGATATATCAAACGATACGTATCTTATTTTATTAATAGGCAGTCCAGAATTTCTTATTGCGAATGAGGATGGACATTCGTTATCAAGTAAATTAGAAGATAGACAAAAAGAAATTTCATTATTTATTGAAGCGGTTGGTAAATCGCATATCAAAAATAAATTAATCATTGACGTAACTAAAAATGAAACATATAGACCATTGAATGAAATTCAAAAATCAGTAAAAGAATTTTTAAATTTGTAATAGATGGAAACAGCAACAAAAGAATTTGTAAGAGTAATTAAAAAAATCCAAAAAAGCAACAATGAAGTAAATCCAAGAGGATTAAAAGTCAAAGAAACATTATTAGAAATGATGGAGATTGACCCGCGTTATCCAATTGTTGATTTTAAAGCAAGAGAATTTCCCTGGAAATATTTAGCAGGTGAACTTGGATGGTATTTACGCAGAGAAAAATCATTGGATAACATAAAACCGTTTTCAAGTTTTTGGAACAGAATTGCCGATGAAAATGGCGAAATAAATTCAAATTATGGTAATCTATTATTTGGAAAACAGCTACGATGGGTTTATGACTCCTTAGTTGCTGATATTGATACAAGACAAGCAGTTGCATTTTTAAATCAGCCTAAGTTTCAATACAAAGGAAATAAAGATTTCGTATGTACGTTTTCCCTAAATTTCTTTGTAAGAAAAAATAAATTGAATATGAAAGTTACTATGCGGTCAAATGATATATTTTTTGGTTTTACATTTGATGCGCCATTCTTTTCTTTTGTTCAACAGCATATGTATTTATGGTTAAAAGAAACAAAATATCCTGATTTGGAATTAGGAACATATTATCATTTTGCCGATAATATACATTTTTATGAAAGACATTTTGATGTTGCAAATGAAATAACAAAAGAACTATTAACAATGCCAAAGTCATTTATATTGAAAAAACGCATGTTTGACATTGATGAAGATGGTGAATATTCAATGACATGGGATGCGAAATCGTACACGGAGTTTGTATTACATCAAGCAGCAGAAGAAGCAACAACCGAACAATACATTGAAGGATTAAGTAATTTTTTTGATATAAAGTAAAATGGGAATGGGCATTAACGGATTTGGACAATTCAACAAATTCCAAGACATGGTAAACTCTACATATTATTTTGTAGGCGAAACCAAAAGAGAAGAATTACTATATCTTGCGTTAGCAATGTGTGCAGAAGCGGGTGAAGCCGGTGACGAAATTAAAAAAATGATGCGTGACGATGACGGCATTTTAACGGAAGAACGCAAAGAAAAAATTAAAACTGAAATGGGTGATACTTTATTTTATATGGCTATACTCGCATCAAAATTAGGTTTTGATTTTTATGATGCAGCAAATGCCGAAATATCAAAACTTACCGATATGATAGCAAAATGGGAAAAAGAAAATGACACTACTTTTAATATCGAAACATTCAAACAAATTAAAGCAAATAAAACTAATTAGTTTATTATAACGAATTCAAAATTAAACAATTTAGCAAGGCAAGCTTGTTGTTTTGCTAAATTCTTTTCTAATTCTTTAGAATACGTCCATTCGCTTTTGACTTCTATAATCGTATTTATAGATTTAATATAAAAGTCTGGGTAGTATGTATGAACGTTATTTTCGTAAAAATAATCAATTTTGCCAATTGATTTATTCATTTCCTTTATACCAATAATTATATCGTCTTCGTTATACGTTTTTAAAAGTTCAGTCAAAACTTGTGGTTCATATCCTTGAATTTTAACAATTTTTCCAGACGGCAATATGAATTCTTTATATTTAAAACATCGTTGTAAACGTTTGAACGTTTCAGCTTTTACTTCTGGTCTATTTTGGTATTCTTTTTGAAACTTTGATTTTGCTTCCTTAACAGCAGGAGTGTTTTGACGTTTCTTTTGAAAATCTGACATTCGTTTCTTTACGTCGATCTTGTTATGCACATGCGTTGCTGCGCAACTTTTGCAACAAAATTGTTGTGAAATACCTTTGTCTGAATTTATAACGGTAAATACTGAATTGCATTGAACGCAATGTTTTTCTACGGTAATACAGTTATCGCAACGGTTTGAAGCTGGTGATTTAGCATTAAATAACTGCCCACATATTTTGCATTTATTTTTATACATTTTCTTTGCATTTTTTTATATAAGCTTCCATATATTTTTGTATGTAACTTGATTTGTTTAAAGAATTTTCTTTTGCAAGTTTATCAAATTCATCTGCAATTGATTCTTCTATGGAGAAAGCTGTAAGTTTTTTCATGTTTATATTTTTTATAATTTATTTATATAATTATATATACATTGCATTTAAAGAAAATTTGAAATATAAAACTATTTAACTATTATGTATAATATATTAAACAAATTAATAAAAATTAACAATAAATTAAACATATGGAAATTAACGAAAAACAAATCAAAATTGCTCGCACAAAATCGGGAACACCTTGCTTATGGGAATCTTATACCGAGTTCGATAATCTTAAAAGAGCAATCGTTGTAATAGGTAAAGAAGGGGAGATTAAGAATTCTATTTTCATCAGACAATTCGGTTCTAAACAAAGCTTAATTCCAATCGACGAAGGTGACCATATCGTAAAAATCTTTAATGATAATAACGGCACATCGGTATCTGTACTAGAAATCAAAAAAATTGCAAACAGTTCTAATCATGCGGAAATGCTATTAAAATATAGAGAAGCAACTGGTTCTGAACAATCAAGTACATGCGAACAAAGATTCAATCAAGGAATCAAATCTGCAAAATTGAAAATGGAAGATAAAAATTACATCGCTTCAAAATTGTTTGAGAAAAACACAACAAGTATCTAATATAATGTTGCCAAATATTTATTGGATGAATACGGTCGTATCGAAAGGTACGACCGTTTTTTTATGCATAACGAATATATAAAATAAAACAATAATGTCAAATAGTTTATACGATACACCCGGTTCATCAAATGATAGAAAAAGAATTCCAAGTTTTGATGATTATAAAGGAATGGCTGACCAAATTGCAAAATATGGTGATGAACTTAGAGCGTATTTTGTAATGGCGCAAACACATGATGATTTACGAACAGCAAGAGAAGAACTTAATGCAAATGGCGGTAGTAAATACCCAGACAAAATTATTGACTTTATGTATAAAGAACGTTCACGTTCATTAGGTCCAGAAGCGAAATCGAATACTGAACATAATGAAGACGATTCAGAACAAAACCTAATTAATAAAGTTGCACAGGCTGATGACGATCCTACAAAATATACAAGACATCGACCTACATGGAATTAAAACTTTTAATTACTTGTGTATATAATTGATAAATAATTTTACAAATTCTTAATTTAAAAAGTATGAAAAATAAAGGTACTATTGACCAAATTAATCAATTCGTTGAAGCAATTGAACGTGAAACACCAACAAGACGTGATATTGTGCAATTCAATTTACAAGACATTGTAATTAATGATAAATTCATTGTTGATGAAATGGATTTAACTGACAGAGCAGCTGATGCTGTTTTAAGTGTTTTAAACGCAAAACCTGCATTTAAAGAATATCAAAGTTTAATGGAAGTGACTGATTGGAATTTAGTTTCAAGCAGATTAAAAGCAGCAAAAGGCGATGTTAATTTATACGGATCATTGCTACATAATCCTGATGGAACGCATACAATTGATGCAATCTTCTTCAAAAATCCAAAGAAAAATAAGGCTGATGATTTAACAAATTCTAAAGCACTTGTTGAAACAGTAACTCGCATTTTATCAACATCATCTGTTGATTGGTCATTATCTAAAATAGGATTTGATAATGAAACTTCCAAATACACAATTTCATTATTAAATGATAGTAATCCAATTGAAGTTTTTGAAAATGACTTATGGAAACAAGGTCAAACATTAATATTCAATTCAACTTCTTTTATTAACGAACCATTTTTCGACCGTCTTATCTGCGGTAATGGCATGAGAAAACCATCATACGGTTTCCGTTCAAATATCTCAAAAGCATCATTTAATAATGAGAAACTTGAAAAGGCAATATCAAATGCATTATCTGAAGATAACGATAATGTTGCACATCTTATAAAAGGATTTGCTGAACATATGAAAGGAACAACAATTTCATTACGTGAATTCTATAATCACCGTAACTTTTTGATTAAACGTGGGTATGAAGAATTAGCAGATAAATATTTTATCGAAGCGCCATTCTACAAAGCATGGGGCGATAACGTTTGCAAAAAATCGAAAACGTGGAAAGCAAGTGCAGATACTGGAATTAACGCGTATGATTTTATCAATTTGAACACTTGGTTGGCATCACATATTGAAGAATCGAAAATGTCTGAAGCTCATGCTTACGAATTGAAAAATGCAATCACTGGCATATTTACAGCAAAAGAACTTGACATGGAATTAATTGCTTCACAACAAAAAGTTGAATATCCTCATTTTGTTGAAATGGAATAAGTTTTCTTTGTTTCTTAAAAACAAAGTGGTCGGCAATGCTGAATAAAGGGAACTTCGGTTCCCTTTTTTTTATGCAGTTCATAAAGACAATTTTTGATGAATATATAAAATAAAATAATAAATGAAGCATATAAACATTAATGGTTTTTTAGGTTTAGACGAGTATTTAAAAACACAGTTAAACGAAACAAACCTTGGTGCACAAGAATTAGGAAAAATAAATTCAAAAACAGGTGAACTTCGCACCGAAATTTTGAAACGTAAAATAATGAATCACGAGCCTATAGAATTAGTAAAAGGTGGTTTTTTTACGGTTACTGATACTGATGATGCAATCAATAAAATAAATAATTTAGATTTAACACACCCATTATCATTCAATTTAAAAGGTGAAATAAAGGGCAAGTCGACTACTATATCAACATCGCAATTCTTGAAAACTGCTGAATTTGGTAGCGGAGGCGGAAAACGCGGAGGTGCTGATAATACAGATTTAAATGAATCTGCACAATGCTATTATTGTTCTGCTGTTTGCAATATTTTAAATTCAGAATCTGATGAAAGCGCATTCACTCCTGATGTATTGAAAAAAGCGGCACAATACGTTCAAGCATCAACATCGGTTGATGATGTTATAAGCAAAATTGAAGATGATTGGATTACATCATCAGTTGTAATTGCAAATGAATTATTCAATAAAGGCATTATTTCAAAAGGAATGATTTTTCATAGAGGTTCAGCAATCTTTAAAAAAATATATGAACTCGCAAAAACAGCAGGAACAAATTCTGAAATTTCTTTTAATTCTGATAAATGGAATCCCGCCGATATTTTTGGTATATTGCCATCTGTTATTGTTGCAGATTTAAACACTACATCATTACCTGCGCTAAATGAAGAGATTTTAGAGTTATTCAATAAAAGACAGTTTGTTCCAATATCGTTAAAGAAAACCGAAGGTAAACCTAAGGTTGAAATATTTAATGGCGGTAGCGAAAAACCAAACTTTCATCCTATAACATATACTGTTTCGGACGGAAAAAAATCAACATTTGAATCAAATATGAAAGTATTTATGTCATTCAATGGTGGCAAATCTGAAGGTAGAACATTTAATGCTTTTTCAAATTGGGCATTAGAAATACAAGGCAAATACGCAGCTGGTGGCAAATGCGGTTTGACACCTATTTTAGGAATTATGAATTATAATGGTGTAACGCCACCAATTTTGAATTATACTGAAATAAAGAAAAATTCAATGAAGCCTGATGCAAATTTCATTGATGACATGTTCTTATTATACAATGAATTTGATAACTCTCATTCGTATGATATAAACACGTTTGGCGATTTTGTAAAAGGCAAAGCATCAAATCCTAGCGAACAAGGATGGATTTTTTCAAAATATCTTGGAATGAAAGTTTTAAGTGCAATAAAAAATTCAAACAAAGAAAATGATATTATAAATGATATAGTTTTATATGCTGCATCGCAATCATCATTTTCATCTGTGTTTGCAAAAGTATATTAAAATAATTAAATATCATGGACATTTCAAATATCACGAAATTTAACTGGAGAGAAATTTTCAGTAATAACAACGGAAAAACATCAGGTTCCGGTTTCGCAGGTGTATTGTCTGTGATGACAGGATTAATAGGATTTGTATCAGGGTTGGCAATGTATTGGTTTTTAGGAGTTTCATCAGGAGCAGACAATGTATTGTTACAAAGTCTCGGTATGGTTACATTAGGAACTGTTTTATTAGGTGCTAGAAAATTATCAAAAGATGGCAATATGCCATTGCATAGAAATGAAGTAACAGATAATGCAACAACTGATAATACAACAACTGATAATGCATCAACCGATACTACATCGGACGTAACAGTATCTGATGACCAAACACAACAATTAAATTCATAAACGCAATGAACAAAAGAATACCTACATTTGACGAATTTCTGTTAATGGAATCGCCTGAAGCTGATGCAATATATGACAATTCATTGGAAGATGCGTATTGGGAAGATATCGCAACAAAATTTCCAAATTACAATAATCCAAACAGTTATGATTGCGGAGAAGCAACAGAATATATTCTAAATAAAATGAAAGAAGAATATGATAATGTTGAATGGGACAAATACGAAGATGAAATAAGAACAAAGATTAAAGAAGGGTTAACGTGAAACGTAAACGAATAGATTTTGCAACATTTGTATTTACTGGAAGTTATAATGCTATCGTATTAGAAATAAGTAGATATTATGTTCAAGAATTGAAAAAATTCTTAAAATCTAGAAAGAAAAACATAATTATACAAAGCGACATTGATTTTATTGATGTTGTGCCATTTACCGTAAGAATATCGAAAGATCCTGATGCTGAAATGGCATTTGACATAGACGGTTGTGTTGATAATTATGATCACGGCAATTTTTCATATGTTATTTTTAGTATCATTATAAACAATAAAAAGTTTCCATTAGAATATAATAATTTCATAGCAGAATTTAAAGATACAATTCGACATGAAATTGAGCATGTGTCCCAATTTAATAACACAAACAAAGATGAGGATTTAGAATTAATCATCAAAAAAGATTTTTTGAAAATTAATGATATTGAAAGTGACGATGAATCATATTTCAGTTATGTTCTTGAATACCCCGAATTATATGCATACGTATACGGTTTTCATCAAAAAGCAAAAACGATGAAAGTATCAATGAACACGATAATTGAAATGTGGCTAGAAGAAAGAAAACATCTGTTTATTAATGAAATAGAAATCAATACAGTACGTGAAAAATTTATAGAATTAGGTAAAAAGCTTCTGCCAAAAGCAAAATGGGATTGAAACTAATTAAAACTTAAGTATACAAATTATATAAGTACATAACAGAAAGACATTATGCCACATCATTTTGATTTTAATGCATTCGAAAAATCGAGCATAAAAGAATTAGAAATTGCAAATTTAGCCGGATGGCTTAATCCAATAACAATCGAATATGCAAATGCAAATTTTGCAGGAACAAAAACTACTGTATACTGGAGAATAAAAGGAACATCTCATACATTCACAATACCGTCTCGAGAATTAAACGTTATATCTAAAGGAGATCATGAAGCACATTACCGAGATTTTCTGAAGAATTTTAGAGAAGATTTAATCGAATGGAGTCGAACAGAAGAACAAACTGAATGGATGCGAGAGTATCTTTATATGTATAGAAATTATATTACTTTTTAATTTAAAAATATGGCCAAAAAAGAAGAACCTTTATGCTATCAATGGAAAAAAGGTGAAAACTATTCACAAGTCGACAAATTACAATCAGAACAAACAATTGGTGATGCTGCATTCTTGGTATTTGAAAGCGGTAGACTATTAAACAAAAATCTTGTTGACGAATTCTTAGTACAAATACCATCACTTGCCGAACCATTATTTGCCATTGGTGAAGTACCAGTTGCACAACCACCAAAGCAAAAGAAACCGTCAAATAAGAAAGTTGCTGCTTATGATTATCCAACAGAGGAAGAATTAGCAAATAGCATGAAAGATGGAAAATACTCAATGGGAACTGCTAAAGCAATTCCGCATCCTGATGATATGCCGCCTGTTCAACAAGTACAGCAATCTCGTAATGATAATTTTGCTGGTGGATTAAGAGAAGATGGCGATGAATCAATGTCACACGCAGATTTCACGCAAGGTATTTCACATGATAACTTGCAATCATATCGTCCGCCAATTGAAAATCCATTAAATGCAATAATTGACAAAACAAAAAAAGTCGAATTAGAGATGAATTTAACATTAAAAGTTAAGTTACCAGTTCTTGGATTTTTTGATATGCTAGATGATGATTTTGTAAATGATAACATGGATGGCTTATTAAATGCATTGATAAATAAAATAAAACAAAACGATTTGGATAGTCAAATCAAAAATAATTTAATTAAAATTTATAACATTAATACACAAGAACAATGTCAACAGCAACAGCAAAAAAACATTACAGCAGAAGAGAAAGAAAACAATTAGAAAAAACTTTCAATCTTGTAAAGCCAACAGATCCAAAGGAACGTGCAGAATTTCAGCAAAGAAGAATGGAAATGGGCAAACAGCTTAATTTGCAATTCAAAGAAAGCGTAATAAACGAACAAGACAAACAAGCTGTTGAAAAAGAAGCAAAGATATTAAGAGAACTTATGGCCGATGTTGTTGACCATAAAGGTAATTTTATACGTAAAGGAAAAACATATGAAGAAGCAAAAGCTTTTGTGTTACACAATTACGAAATTGAACGAAAACGTTTAGAAAAACAAGCGGCTAAAATCGAAAAACAGAATCAAATACTTGCAGAAAAAAAGGCAAATAAATAATCAAAATTAAAGATTACCGTATGCAAATGAAACTTTACGTAACTAATGCAGATTATGAAAAAGTTAAAAATTCGTTTTTAAATTTTCGTTCATTTTCTGTTATTAATGTTCAAGATATAATAAAATCTTTTAACTATAATAGTGAATCTATGAATGAATATTCGCAATTCATTGTGAATAACGAAATTCAAAGCATCTTACGAGAATCTATTGCAAAAAAGAAATTTTTCAATATCATTTATATAAATACTGAATTGACTATCGAAAAGATTGAGAATTTGAAAGAATACATCAATGATACAGAGTCAATTGATAAATTTATTTTTATAGACGATGAAGAAAATTCAAACAAAGATGTTTATCCGCTATTCGACGAAATCATTCTATATCCGAAAACAAAACGCGTTAGAATCATGCAATGCGATACGATTAAAAATCCAATGTACTATTGGATAAACAACCGATAATTACAAAGATACTCACCCAAACTTATCTATTCATAAAAAGTCAATCTATAGCCATTAGATTGACTTTTTTTTCATTTGAATATACAACTATATCAAAAATGAAAGATCTTTTTATGATAAGTTTTTTCCTACAAATCAGCTGATGAATTCTTATAAATATATAAAATAAATAAGATATCATTAATGGCAAATTCATACACACATTATTACGAAGGTGAGAAAGGCGATTCTTTCAATATCAAAATCGTGCAAATTATTGACGGTAGTGATACTGTAGATGGACAGCCTGTTACAACTGAGGAACATACAACGCAATCAAAAAACATGACATGGAAATTGATTGAAGGCGGTGCTAAAGGATATGTCGGTTTTCCATCTCGTCCAGTTCCACAAAAACCTGCTGATGTTGTTCAACAAAATGATGATCTTGCAAAACCGCCAAAAAACGATTCACGAATTGCATTCGACCCTAGACTTGCAAAACCAAGAAAAGGTAATCCTTATGCAGATTCAGTATATGCACTTAACCCAGAAGAAATTCAAACAACAAATGAAGGTGGGTATGATAAAAGTGCAAAAGAAAAAATGGACCCTAATGATGATACTACAACTGGTGTACCTGCTATAAATAACTGGTATGCTTATTTGACATTGTCTGGTCCTGGCGCAACAAAGGATGATAAAAAATTATACTTTGATGTTGAAGGCGAAAGAAGATGGTACGAAACCGATAATATTGTTGTAAACGATGGGCCGCATCTTAATATGAAGAATGCATCAAAAGAACCTACAACATCTGCTCTTATTGCATACGGCCAAATCGACCCGGCAGGAAGAACACCTTACTATTATTCAGATTTTGCTTTTTGCAAATATTGGAGAAAAGTGCCAAACAATCGACTTATCACATTACGACGATACGCTGTGCCAACGTACGGTTCATTAGAATTTCCTGATTTTGGACCAGAACCTGACAAATCAGGCAAAACAAATCCAAAGCCTGAAAAATTAAACAGCAAGTTTTTGCCAATTGCTCAAGCAGTAACATGGTTAGGCAATGAAACTGGCAATACTATGGATTCATTAATGTCATTTACTGTAAAATTACCATGGGACGATTTACAAGCGCAAGTTGATGACTTAACAGAACAAAGAGGTGATGCTAGTAATTTACCTGGTGGGTTTTTGGCAGGTATGGGAAAAACATTATCTGTGCTTTCAGGTGAATCAACAAGAGCGGGCCGTTTACATGATGGACAAACTCCACCTGACCCATATGCTGAAGGTCCGTATGCAAACAGAATACAAGGACCTGTTAATAGAATTGACAGTGTTAAAAGAAGAAAGCCAGGTTTAGATTTCAGTCAATCAATATCTTTAAAGTTCCATTATAGCGCAAACTCAATAGGCGGAATAAATACTAAAGCTGCTATGCTTGACATAATTGCAAACTTTTTATTGTTATCGTATGGCACAGGTTCGTTCTGGGGAGGTGCACGAAGATTCAGAGGTCAAATGCAAGGATTCCCATGGAAAAAAGGTATGGCTGCTTGGTACAAAGGAGATCCTGTTGCATTTTATGGCGCAATTACAGAATCAATAAGTACATCAGTTACAAATTTATCAAAACTTTTTGATAGCGCAATGAGTGACCCTATCGGCGCATTAAAAAATCTTGCAAAAACAGGTATGGTCGAATTGGTTAGAAAAGGTGGATCTGTACCGTTATTTCACGGATATCGTTCGTTATTAACAGGTGAGCCTGTTGGTGAATGGCATTTAGTTATAGGAAATCCGTTAAATCCTACGATGATGATAGGAAATTTAATTTGTACAGGATGCTCGTTTTCATTTGGTGAAGAACTTGGACCTGATGATTTCCCAACTGAAATGACAGTTACTGTTACATTGGATCACGGAATGTCATTAGATAGAGCAGGTGTTGAATCCATGTTTAATAGAGGACGAGGACGAATATATACATTGCCTACAGGTGTTGGCGATACTGCTGCAGCACATGAAACAGCAGTCGATTCAAAAACAGGTAAAGGAAGAAATCCATACGTTGATTATGTTGCAGGCGCAACTGCTGGTGGTAAACCTGTTGAACATAAAGCACCAAGCTTTAAAGATAAGGATTATGATTGGTATATAAAAAATGGTGGCAAAACATATAACCAAGGAAATATTGATTCTGTTGCATTATCAATCAAACGAGAATTAGGATATTTCAACAAAACAGTAAATGATGCAGCAAACAAAGGAAGTGGACCTGTACAAGTAAATAAATAAAAGTAATATGAAATTTCCAAAAGTATTAGATGCTAAACCTCATGTCATTGACGGAAAAGGCAATGAAATAATTGATATGACAGCATCATCAATGAATCGTCTAGAATTTGAGTTTGTTGATATGATTATGACAACAGAAATGCAAGCAATGCGTCCTGATTTACTTGCGACCGTTGCATTCGGAAACATCTATAGAGCTGAAGATTTATTGAAATCGAATGAAGTTTCTAATCCGTTTGCGATAAATGCTGGCGAATCTTTTCTGGTGCCAGAAATGACAACTGCAAAAGAAGTATTCAAATCGGCAGGAATAATTGAAGATGTTCGTAAAGCAATAAGAAAACAATACATTGATGCTACGAAAGCACCTGACACATCTGCAATGAATACTGCGCTTAATGATTACAAACAAAGAGAAAAAACTGCTTTGCCACCAAACTATTCAAAAGAAGGTGACAAAGAAATGATAATTAAAGATGGCGTTATATATTTTGGACCAAATGTTACGCGTAAAATAACACAAACCGAAACGTTAACGTCAAATCAAAATTTATTAAATAAATTAAGAAGCTAATGGATAGCAAATCAATAATTCGTTCATTAAGTGAACCTACATTGACTTTAGATGAATTAAAAGTTATAGACACACAATATGGCTCAAATGGCGATGTTCCAAAAGCAAATAGATCATTAGAAGCAGTTACAGTTGATTGCCCGTATGTTGTTATTAAAGAACACGAATTTGGAGTAAAAGAAATTGTATCTTTTGAAATTGATACTACACAATTTATTCCTACTGTAAGTATGCGTATTGACTTAGGTGCATCTGGCGCGTTTTTATCAACTGCATTTCCAACAGACGGCGATTTGTTAAGTGTGTTCATACGAGGACGTGACGATATATTCAAGCCAATTAGAAATGATTATTTGATTACTAGTATAGAAATGACTAAATCTGACACACCAGATGGTGCAGGTGGTAAATTATTTTTACAAGGTAAATTACATATTCCAGGTTTATACGATGAAAAATCGTTTGCAAAAAAAGGAACATCATTTGAAGTTTTAAAAGAAATTGCAACAGAATTAAAATTAGGATTTGCATCTAACATTTCATCTACAAATGATAGTATGACATGGATTTGCCCTAACGAAACAAAGGAAGAATATATCAAAAAAATTGTTGATTGCGCATGGCAAGATGAAAAATGTTTTTTCACTGCATTCATTGATGTTTATTATCACTTGAATTTTATAAATGTGAATACACAATTTGGTGATGAAACTGGTGCGCTACTTGGTATGTCTGATAATGTATTCTCTAGTTACAATGATACATTGCCGCATACAACAGAAGGATTACAAAAACTTTTGTCGAATCATCCGAGTTTTATCACAACATCATTTTATATTCAAACGTTTAAGCCATTAAATAAAAGTTCTGAAATTGCAAAAAATTATGGATATACATATAACTTAAATTTTTTTGAACATAATAGTTTAAAGAATTGGGAATTTCCGATTACCCCATTAGTTACAGAAGGTAATGAGAAAACAAAAGTATTATTAAAAGGCAGGCCAAAAGAGGAATTTTACAAATCGCAACAACGATTTAATTACTTAGGAATTCAATATTCTGCACCTGACCACAATGTGCATGAACATTATTACTTAGCAAAGGCTCATAACATGATGAATCTTGCTGAAATTGATAAAATGAATCTTAGTGTCACTACTCCGAAAATGAATTTGAACTTTGTTAGATTTGAAAAAATGCCAGTTATTATGGCAATACTATCTGATGAGCAAAGAGCAAATAAAGTTGATGATGATTTGATAAAAGATCCGTCGTTAGAAAACAGAGAAGGCAGAGTTGTAATTGATAAGTTATACACTGGCATGTATGCAATAAAAGGATATACGATAAATTACAAATTAACGCCAAGATCTATTGAAAATACAAATAGCAATATAACACAAACATTTATTCTTACAAGAAGAGAATGGCCATCGTTAACAGGCGTATAAAAAAATAAAAATAATGTCAACAGTTTATAGACACAAATACAGAAGAGCGTTTCTTGATTCAGACACACAGTATGATGCAAAACCATCAACATCAATTGATGGGTTGTCTTATAGTCCGTATGATTTTCAAGATCCTTCAATTGTTGGTTTCAGAATAAGATTCGATTTTTTAGAAAAAGAAAATTTGTATGATTTTGACAATTTGCCGAATGCTTTATTAATGGACCCAAAGGATAGATCATCAGCGTATCAATATTTGATGAATATAAATGAACAACAAAGAGCAGCGCATTTAAAATCTTTTATTGCAACACTTAAAAGTTTGCAAGAAGATACTCCTTGGTATTTCCAATCAATATCTGGACTTGATTCATTACAAAAAATTGACCCAACAAAAGCATGGCGACCTGGACCTGATGGCAAAATAACAATTGAAACATTAGAAAGTATTGATATGCGAGTTTCAATGCTTATTGACCTTTATAGAAAAGCTGCATGGGATCCAATTTATTCAAGATGGATGCTTCCTGAAAACATGCGTTGGTTTAAAGTTGAAATTGTTATTGCAGAAATTAGAGATTTTCAATTAAGTATACAAGGAGCAAATTCCGTTCCGCCGCCCGCAGATACACCACAATTAGGAAGTAACATAAATGGAACCGCGTTACAACAAATGGCAAAACAATCAGCAGTTGTAAATAGCGTAAATAATATGATAAAAAAAGGTGGTGACATTATAAATAGAGTTGGTAATTTAATTCATCCTGATGGTTCATCAAATATATCGGAAGATATGATTTTGCCTTCAATGCAAAATACTTTTTTACCTATGCATGTAATTACTTTAGATATGTGTGAATTTGATTTTTTAAATAGAGCGCATCCTTATATGTCAAGTATAAGTATGGCAGATCCTGGTGAAAATATCTCAAATTCAATTTCATTTAATGTAGGCAGAATACGTGAAGCTAATGATTATCGTTTATCCAACATATATTTACAAGATGTAAGTTTACGAGATTTGCAACAAAAAGCAATTGATGAAATTTGGCCAGATGGCATGAAATCTGTTATGATGGGCACTGAAGATATTACAAAAGACATTACACACAATTCAAGTAACACGAATTTCTTGAAAGATAGATTGAAATCAGTTGCAAGCACAGTTGCAGGTGAAGCACTTGATAGATTTGTCGAATCAATATTTCTTGGAAAATCATTTAACGGAGAAAACATAACAAAAGATGCAAATGGCCGAATGGAAACTGCAAGACAAACACTTGCAAAACAAATTGAATTTAGCATTGTTAATAGTAACCCAGGATTATCACAAGATTTGGGAGCAAACGAATCAGTTGCCAACCCAGGTCCTGATGGACATACAAATGTACCGCATGATGATATGGTTATTGAACCAATTATAAATACATCAGCAGTTACGCCTGCAAATGTTGGATTAATTGTGCCAGACATGCCAGTATACACAAACTTAGGAAATATATTCGATTAATATGAATGCAGACGATAAAAAGAAAATGTTTACTCGTGATATTGCGAGTAGAGAATGGCTTGGAGAAATTGTAAATGTTGAAGATTCATTAAAAATGCTTAGATGTAAAATTCGGGTCTACGGCTTGTTTAATGATATTGAAGATGATCTTTTGCCATGGGCATTTCCTGCGTATTCATCAGGATTTTCAAGTGCAAAAGGCGGATTTGGTTCATTCGACGTTCCAAAGAAAGGCACAATTGTAAAAGTTAAGTTTAATAATGGTGACATATATGCAGGTGAATATTTTGCAGTTCAAAATATCAATGAGACTATTAGAAATGAAATTTCTAATGATTATGTAAATGCCCACGTTATATGTTTTGATGAAGATGAAGATTTGAGAATTCTTTATACTCAAAATCAAGGTTTAGTTCTTAAATTAAAAGGAACATTAATTAATGTTCTAAATAATAATAACATTTTTATAAATAATCCAAATGGTGATTCAATCGAATTAACAAATGGCGGTGAACTTAATATCAAAACAAGCGACAATATAAATGTAACAACTGGTAAGGATGTTAATGTTGAATGCCAAAATTTAACAGTAACAGCACACAAGAAAATACGGTTAGGTGCAAATGCAGAACAAGCACTAGTATTAGGTACATTATTTAAACCGATGTTCGATAATCATTTTCATATAGGAAATTTAGGTGCACCTACAGGACCAGCAAAAGCAAACGGATTTATTTGTGATATTAGCGAATTATCATTTACACAAAAAGCAGCAGATTAAAAATGGCAATATTAAATTTAGATGTACATATAATAAGTGACCCTTCATTGCAAACAATAATTGATGATATTCAATGTTGTATGACTGAAGCAGGTCTTATTTTGCCTAAAATTACAGTAGGCGAACCTGGAATTGGCGCATTGTTAGAATCTATTGTACGCAGTTTAGAAGCAAGTTTAATTGCTTCATGGAAACCGATGATTGCATTAATTCAAGTAATAGTAAAATCTTTAAAAAAAGGTATAAAAGCACCAGCTGAATTTCTCAAACAAGTAGCAAGTTTAGTTTCTGGTTTAGCCGATTTAGCAGGTGTTGAAAAATTACTTAAAGCATTGATATGCGAAGTTGCAGGTCCTTTAATTGATAACTTATTAGTAATTCTTCCGAGTATTGAAATACTGCTTGATTTGTTAATGGGAAGATTAACCATCATAGATGTAATTCGTTGCTTTCCACAATATTTAAAAGAAGGTAAAATAATGATTCCTAAAAAATTAAAAGATTTAGGAATTGATTTTAGTGCAACTGAAGCCGTAAGTTCAATTGTTGGCCGTTCATACGTGGAAAATGTTTTGCAATTATGGAAAATTCCAATCAATGCAAATTTAGAAGAAATGATTGAACTTACGCCAATAATAAAAATCATGTCTTTTATTTTCTTTCCTATCAAATTGGCGCAAGGATTAATATGTGCAGTAATCACACTTGTTAAAGGATTAGTTACTAACATATTCAAAGGTGTTGCTAAAATGTCAGAATTATTGTCAAACCCTGGAAAATTTATAATGAATATGCTGGGTAGCATCATTTCTCCAATACTCATATCGCTTATGCATGATTTTATGCCGCCAGATGCAGATATCGAAATGGCCGAAACTATTGCTGCTGCAGTTGCATACTTAATTAAAAATATTTTAACACTTAATGGTAAAAAATTTTGTAAATGGTTAGCTAACACAAAAACAGCAGCAGGTAAAACGTACAAAGAAGTACTTGGGTTACTTATGGGATTTGTTAAAATGATAGTTTGTGTTATCAAATGGTTTTTCTGTTTCATAACAGACATACCGCAAATGATAACAATGTTCATGTATCCTATAATTGGAGAATCAGGTAAAAAAACCATGACACAATCAGACGCAAGCGCACTTGCGGCACCGCCACCATTGCCATCAGTCTCTTATGATTACAAAACAAAAACATTAGTAATAAATCCTGTTTTAGATAATGGGGAAATTGCAGATATAAGTACTTTATATGCTAAAGGTGATTTTATCGAATTTACACATGGAACACTTAATAAGAAATACAAAGTTGAAATTGCAAAAATAGTAAAGACAACAAATAAAATCGTATTAACAACAGATCCTACGTTAGGTGAAGATTTTGTTAAAGATGCAAAAGGGAATGCAATACTTACTAACAATCAAAAAACATTATTAGGAAAAAATGATGTAATTGGTGACAAAAATGTTGGCATCAAAAAAGTGAAGAAATAAAAAGAATATATAAAAATATAATATAGATTATAGATTAATTTAGTACTAACACACAAACCTAAAAAAATGCGTTTAACCGAAAACTTATCAGTTAAAAAAATCAACAATGACGACAGAATTTTCTGCCAAGAAGATTATGCAACAGACCTTTATAAATTATACTGCTGTCGTAGCGAGTCATCATTCATCAAAAAAGATCTTAGTGCAGGCGAACTTGTTAAAATCACAGGAATTGCGGGAACACAAAAAAACGAAATCTTTTTCGAAGTAAACAACTCTATCAATATCCCAATTGATATAAAGAAAGAAAAGCGATTCTTAGAACTTCACGATTGTGACCATAAAAGTTTCATGGCGTGGATAACTTCAAAAGAAGGAAAGCAATCGTTCATCGACAGCAAACACCAAATCTTAGTTTTACAATCAACACCAAATCTTCGTGCTTCTTTACTTGCAGGATATGCAGAAAAAGTAAAAGATGATTTTAGAGAACAATTGAAAAAACCTACAAGTGCATTCGAAGCAAAAGTAATAGGCAAAAATCAAGGTGGATTTATTGTTGATGTATGCGGTGTCCAGGCATTCCTTCCAGGCGGTCTAGCGGCAGCAAACAAAATTGTAAATTTCGATGAATATATCGGTCAAAACGTAAAAGTAATGATTGAAGATTATTTAAGTGACATTAATACATTTATTGTAAGTCATAAAAAATATCTTGAACATGTATTACCATCGTTACTTGATAAACATGACTGGACAGTACAGCACACAGGAATTGTAACAGGTTGCAGTAAACATGGCGTATTTGTTGAATTCTATGGGCAATTCACTGGTTTATTACATACATCAAAAATGACATCTGATGTTCGCGAAAAATTTGATAACAGACAAATAAAAAGTGGTTCTGAACTAGTGACATGGGTTAGAGAAATCGACAAAGACAATCGTTTAGTTCTTACTAATTTTGAACCAGGTTCAGAGGAAGATTCAATTAAAGTTGATGAAATTCACAAAGGAAAAGTAACAGGTATCAAAGATTACGGCGTATTCGTTAGATTAAAATCTGGCGAATCCGGTCTTATCGGTAAAAACAATGTTAAACGAACTTACGAAATGGGCGAAATCATTGTTGTTAAGATAACTGAAATTAAAGAAGACAAAATCTTCTTCACAGAGGAAACAGAATCAAAATAATTCAAATTTTGCAATACATTGAAAGACCGTATTTTGATACGGTCTTTTTTAGTTTTGAATATATAAATAAAATATAAATAGTTTATGAAATATACAGAAGACGAAATACTAAATAGTTCAAAAATTGGATTCGAGTTTGAATTTTTAACAAAGGAAGAACCTCTCATTGTTGCACGTAGTCTTACTGAAACATTAGGCATTAAAGTTGTTGTTCCTATGAATGTTGATAGCTTTAATTCGCCAGAATTAAAATATCATACACCAGTAACAACAACTGCTAATTTATTTAAAATTGAATCTGACTTTTCAGGCGGTAAAGATTGTAAAGAATTAATCACTGGGCCATTGCCTTTTGCTGATGCGAAAATCGTGTTACTTAAAGTGTTAAAATGGATTGATGAAAACGCATGGACAACTGAAAGAACAGCAATACAATTAAACATATCATTCGATGCATGGAAAATTAAAATGCAAACACCAATTTCACACATGAACAAAGTTAAATTCTGCCTAGGATTTAATGAAGAATTTGTTTGGAAAAGATTTCCAAACAGAAAAGATTCTGTTTATGCAAAATCAATAAAGAACATGGTAATCAATAGCATATTCGACATCGGTGTTGCAAATGCTAATTCGCAATTTACTGTTGCGCCAACAAAATATTATGCTGTTAACTTAACAAAAGCACCACTTAATTATATCGAATTTAGATTTCTTGGTGGTGCAGATTATCAAAAGAAAAAACAAGATATCTTAGAGGTACTTGAGTTTTCAATTACATCACTTTATACGTTATCGCAAACAACTACATTAAATCAAAATGACATCACGAAATTAAACAAAATTTTAGATGACCATAAAAAATATCTTGACTGCTATAAAAACCCAGAATTGTTCAAAAAAACGTTTCCACATATTAATTTAACTTTTGATATGAAAAATGATATTCAAACATTAAAATCATCATGGTCACATGTTAACGATATGTTGTTCAAATTTCTTGTTGCATCAAAATGTGAAAAAATGGATATTAACTACGATTCTGAAATAGGCGCATTACAAATTAAAGATGCAGATTTGCAAAATGTTGAATGCTTTGATTTAGAACTAGTTCATTGTACTGGCTATGGAATTTTTACAAGATGCAAATTTTACAATTGCGAAATGGATAAAACACATTTTATTGAATGTGATGTAATTAAAGATAACACATTAAAAGGCTGTAAAGTTGAAAATACAAATGTTCAAAAATCGAATCTTATGCAAGATTGCTATGTTGCAAATGATGGCATTTATATAATTGACTGCAAAATGGAGGAAGGTGTTTTCAGAAAAGGTAAAAAAGGTGCAAATGCAGATATCTCGCCAGAAACAAGTATTGTTAGCATAACTGAAGATAAACCGAAAAGACTTAAAGGAACGTTCGGTGTTTATAAAGAACCTAATCCAAAAGATTATAAACAAGCAAAAATTTTAAAAGCAACTAAAGGAAAAGGAAAAAGATAAACACATGAAAAAAAGAATACCAACATTAGACGAATTTATAAACGAATCAATAAATCAAGATTCTAATTTTATTGAGGTACCTAGTGATAAATTAGTAAAAGCAATTGAAACTAATAAATTAAAAGGATATAAATGCAATAAGATAAACCAAAAGAATGGATTAAAGAATTATGAAATTTATAAAGGTTCCGAAAAAATTGCTGCAATGATGCAAAATCAATTTGATGAATGGCGAATATATGCAAATACACAATTCGTTAAAAAAGATCTTGAAGCTGTTCTTGAAAGCGAATTATTAGAAAATAAAGATATCCGTTTATTAACAAAAGGTGATAAGATAGAATTTGTTGTCCCAGGAACAAGTAATGAACTGGGAGAAGAAACTGTTATAAATCGTGTATCATCAAGGTCTGAAGATTTTGCTGTTGTTAAATATAAAGGAAAAGAAATAAATGTGCCATTCAGTCATATATCATATATTGTTGAACGGGAATTTTCATCTGAAGAAAGACAAAAACTAACAGATAAAGGTTTTGCAATGGAAGATGGCTCATATCCAATTGAAACTGTTAAAGATTTGCAAAACGCAATACGTGCATTTGGCAGAACAGGTGCAAATAAAGCAGAAACAAAAAAACACATAATAAAAAGAGCGAAAGCTTTAGGTAAACCTGACGAACTTCCAGAAGACTGGAAATAAAATAATGTCGTATAATGACTAGACAAGAATTTATTCAACAAATCAAAGATGAACTCACAGTTGCATGCGCATTGCCATACGCAATTCCAGACAAAGAGTTCAATCGTATTATTGACTTGGCATTAAAATGGGCATACATCAACTATCAATATTCGGTAGAAACTCATTATTTTGTAATTAAGAAAGATGTGTTCCAATCTGCAGAATTCAAAAAAACGCGTTCCGTTCAATTACCTGATTGTGTTGTTTCTGTTTATGAAGTAAAAGAAATCAAAGGTAATTCTAGAATCACGTATTTTGGTGCAGATTTCTCTGCAGAGAAAATGATTGCGCAGGAAATTTATTTATCGCCATTCAACGCTGATGATATGGTATTAAGAACTGCATATGAATCTTATTGGGATTTATCTAGAGCATTTTTCTTAGATAGAATTGCGTATGACTTTAATCACAACACACGACGTTTAGTTATTTTAGGTAGAGACCCTAAAGCTGATGTTTTCATGCAAGCATATATAAAAATAGCAGAAGACAAAATGTTTGAAGATTGGACATTCCAAAGATATTGTACAGCGCAAGCAAAAATATCATTAGGAAGAATTTTAACAATGTTTACATATAACTTACCAGGTGGCGTAACAATAAATGGTGAGGGTATAAAATCTGAAGGACAAGACGAAATAAAAGAACTATTAGAAAAGATTGATTCTGAAAACTCACCAGACTGGTTCATGATATTCCATTAAAATAATATTCATTTTTATATGATACAAAGAATACCGACTATTGATGAATTCATAAAAGAAGATTTTAGTGTAAATTCAAAATTAAAAGAAATAGCTGATAACGATATAGTTATAAAAATTGTTGCAAGAAATCCATCAGGCAGTTTATTAAAAATGCTAGAACATATTGCTGGCATAGGCAATACTGGTCATTCATACGAAATTGTTGTAGACCCTGATGCAGGCAAATACAAAAAATCTTTTGGATGGGATGGTGATGGTCCTGATTTTATAAAAAGTATCGAAACAATTAAAGAACCGGTTAATGAATCATATATTTTTGAAAGCAGTTCTTCGCTGATAGATGAAGAAAAACTTGTAAATTACGCCAAAGCAATTGAAATTATTTGCAATCACGAATATGGGATAACTTATTGGCATAAAGAATCTAATAAAATTTTTATTTGTCTTGGTGATTCAAATCCTTTTGATACTGATATGTTAGAAAATGAATTTGTAGCTGATGCAATTGCAAAAAATGGTTATAACGATGCAAAACAAATATCTGTTGAAATTGACATGGAGTGTGGCCCAAATACAAGTATGGGTGGATGGTTCAAATTTAATGGAAAAGAATTTAAAGAAATAAAATAAATATATGATACAAAGAATACCAACATTCGACGAATTTTTAAATGAAGGAAAATTACCAGCAGGGTTTGCAAAAACTCCAATTGGTGGATTCATTGAAGTGCAAGGCGAAAAATTCATGAAAACGCAGCATGGATGGATACGCAAAGAAAACGGAAAGTTTAGCTTATCGAATAAAGAATACAGTGATTATGATTTGCAATATTTAGCAAATAAAAATGATGATGATAAATTAAGAACAGAAATCAAAAAAGCAGAAGACATTTATTATGCGTTAGATGGACAAGTTAGCGATTTGAAATACGAACTTAAAAGTTACCAAGATGACTATAATAACTTGATGCATGACCAAGAAGAAACTATTGGTCATCTTAAAACAGATGCAGAAAAAGACAAAGAAGCAAATCGCATAGGTGGTGAATTGAATAAATTAAATACAAAAATTGAGAAAATCAAAAAAGAATTAGCGCCATTACAAATAAAAGCTGATAAAGCAGAAGAAAAATATCAATCCTTAAAAGATAAATTATATTAGTATGAAAAATAGAATACCTACATTAAACGAATATGTAAATGAAATGTTTGTTTCACCAAGAACATACAAAACGTATATAGAATCTGAATGGACATATGACATTTTAAAGAAAGTTTTTTATGATTATTTCGGAATTAATATAGCAGATAAAGATGAGAAAATTATATTCAGATCTGATATAGCTAGCATAATAATGCATTATGGTGCAACACATCATCAATCCGGTGTTTTAAATATAATTGCAAAAATTCTTATAGCAAACGGACACGAAATTGAAAATAAATAAAAAACATGAAAAATAGAATACCGACGCTAACAGAATTTATAAATGAACAAAATATTCACGACTTCAGAGATTTAAGCGTTAATAATCAATGTTCGTACATGGAAAATTTCATGCGGTACAAAAAAATTATCGTATCAATTGATGGCGATGGTAAAAGATTTGCTTTAAGTGGTCCAGCAAAAGATGAAGATAAAATTAAAGCATGTAAAATGTTACGTGATGAATTTGGTGTAACAATTGACGTATTAGACGAATAAAATTAATTATGTTTGAAAAGGATAAACCAAGTGAATTTGTTCACAGAAACACAAAGACATATCGAGAAGGACCCGACGATGGATGGATGCGTGCTGGTGAAATCAAAAAAGATGATGGAAATAGATTTATAAAAAAATCATATACATTCCCATCAGGAAAACATGTGTGGGTACAAGGTTCAGAACCTAAAGCACTTGACATACTTTTAAATGATTATGCAGAATCTGACATAGTTGTTGATGATGACGCAATTGCAAGGTTTATCGGAAAAATTTATTATAAAGGTCTTGATGGCAAAGATCATCGTTACATACCAGATATCTATATCATATCTGAAAGAAAAATAATTGAAGTCAAATCAAGTTTTACATATAAAATTCAATCGAAAACAAATAATCTAAAAGAACTTGCGTGTTTAAAGGCAGGATATAGATTTGAATTTATGATATTATAAAGTAAAGAATATATAAAATAAAATACATTATGTCTGAAATAAAAAGAATTCCATCGATGGCCGAATGGATTGAAACACAAAAATCAACTCCTGCACAAAGTACACAACCACAACAATCAGCTGAAAAGAAAGTTGTTGATGAGGAAGAAGTTACACCTGAAGGAACAATGACAAAACCTGCTGACGAGAATTCATCAACAAAAGTTATTAATGATGCAGAAAAATCATTAACAGCAATTCTTACAGCATTAGGCACTGTTGGCTTAACTAAGTCTGAATTATCGTCAGCAATCGAAGAAGCCATAAAAGTTATAAAAGAACAATACTATTAATAATGTCTTAATGGCAAAAAAGAAAAAAATAGAGATAAGTCGAAAAGATAAATGGCGTATATTTTGTTTAGACTGTAAGCAATGGTTTAGAGAAAATAAAATATGGCAGATTTATCAATTCATAAAAAATAATTTTTAACATGAACAAAAGAATACCAAGTTTTGATGAATTTATGTCGGAAGGCAAAATAGGAAATCTAGTCGATGACATTAAAATTGAAATCGAAATTGATACTACTGTACATGCTGAAGAACGTAAGTTTCGTCACACAGATGAAGGCGGTGATGTAATTACAAACCAAGATATTTTAGATACGACACAAAAAGCAATTGAAGAAATTGGAGAAAGACAATTAAAAGGTATTGATACTGTTGGAAAACAGTATTGCATTTCAAATGCAGCAAATAACTTAAATGTTGTTGCGAATCTTACAAGAAAGAATAATGAATTAATTCTTGTTGTAATTACTGTAATGAGAAAAAAAGGTTTTAAAGAAGCAAACGGTGCTTACAAAATTATAGTATAAATGTTAAAAGAAATTTATTGTAAAACTGCAAATGACCCAACAATACAACCCGAATTACTAGAACATGGTGATTTGTATGAGGCCGTTCTTTCTAAAATACGTATGATTCTTTTTACAAGAAAAGGCGATGTTTTAGGCGAACCTGATTTTGGCACAAGTATTGAAGATTATGTATTTGAAACAAAAGTTTCGGCCGAAGATTTGAAAAAGATGGTTTTGCAACAAATAACTACATACGTTCCTGAATCGGAATTTTTTAATGTAGAAGTTGTTATTTCATTTAAACAAGGTGTAACCAATGATATATGCTATATCGACGTAAAACTAAACGGAACACCTGCAATAGGAATATTATTAAAGTAAAATGGAATTAAAAATTTTCAAACTAAATAGAATAAAGTTCGATGAAATGTATAAAGATGCTATACATTATCTTGCGGATACGTATCAACAATCAGGACAAGTTTTTTCTGTTGCTTCACCATACGGTCAATTACTTCAGGTAATTTTGAATATGGGCCAACTGATGTTTTATTATATCGAAGATTCAATAACTGAGTTAAACATACAAACAGCAACAAGGAAAAATTCTATTTATGGAGCAGCACGTTTAACTGGACATAATCCTACACGAGCAATTGCAGCAACTGGTACTATTCGTGTTACGTATAAAGAATCGGTTGACATGTATGGCAACCCTTTAATTATTCCTAATTTTAGTAAAGTTGCATGCAAAGAAAATGGATTACCTTATACTATATTCCTTCCTTCTGAAGATACACGTTTATTAATGGAGCCAAGATCTTTTTTTATTGCAAATGTTAAACAAGGTGAAATCGAAACACAAAGAAGATACGGTGACGGCGATAAATTATTTTCATTCAATGTTGTTCCTGCAAAAGGTAAAGATATTGATATGCATGAAGTTAAAGTATTTGTAAATTCTGAAGAATGGCAAATATACGACAGTTTATCTGATATGTCATACGGAACAAAAGGCTGCATAGTAAAAACATCATTAACTGAAGGAATTGATGTTTTCTTTGGCAATGGATATTATGGCGCAATACCTGGTTATGGTGTTGAAATAAAAATACAATACTTGGTAACTGCAGGTGGTGAAGGTAACATAGGCACATCAAATGCTTCTGGATGGACATTCGATTCTGTTGGTTATGATGCGTTAGGAAATGAAGTTACAATGACCGATGCAGTAACAGTTACAGCAGAAACAAGTATTTCTTTTGGCTCTGCGTCTGAACCAACAAATCTTACACAATTAATTGCTCCACATAACTCAAGAAATTATGTATTAGCAAATACTGTTAATTATGAATACTTTTTAGAAAAGTTTAATTACTTTTCATACATAGATGCTTATACAACATTCAATGACAGCAATCCAGCTGATGATAATGTTGTGTATTTATTTTTAGTGCCTGACATTAACAAAAGAAAAAGAGCAAACGAAAACTACTTTAACGTTCCGCAATCAAATTTTTTATTATCTGAAGATGAAAAGAAAAAAATATATGATCTTATTGAACAAAGCGGACAAAAAGTTTTAACAGTAGTAAATCAAATTATTGACCCAATTGTTAAAAGATACGCAATAAACATTTCATTAATAACTTTTGAAAATTATAGTACTGATTTGATTAAAGACCAAATTGTATCAAAATTATCGGACTATCTTTTAAAAAATCAACGACGTGATAGAATACCAAAATCTGACTTAATTGCAATAATCGAAAACATTGAAGGCGTTGATAGTGTAAACATTTGGTTTGTTTCAGAAGAAAACGAACAATCTAAAGCAAATGATATTAACGCTCAAGATTTAGGTCTTGATGAATTTGGAGATATCATTGTAACTCGTAATGAAATGCCATTAATTCGTGGCGGTTGGAAAGATAGAAATGGAATCGTTATAAATGATGTTATTGATAATTCTAAACCAGGCCCGGTAAACATCATATTTGAAAAAATAACACCTAAATCATATAGTGCGACTAAGCATCAAGCTAATATGGATAAACTTAAGAAGTAATGGCAACAAAAAATAATAAGTATGCAAATAGACCAAGTTATTTTGAAGTAGCAGAACATTTTCAAGATGACGTACAAAATTACGGATTTGATTATCATGGTAAATTATTTGAACGTTCAATTTCTAAAATTTATTTTGATGACCCACGGAAAACTGGAATTCTTCAATCATTTGACGATTTACTATCATACGTTATTGACTCAATTAAATATATAAAGAAATTCAGAAACTACGCAATAAATAAAAATCATATCAAAATGCGATAAACGAAGGGACAATAAAATGTCCCTTTATTTTTTGTGGAATATATAATTAAATAATCAATAAGATACAATGATATTATATCACAATTTACATTTTTTCGACAAATACGGAAAGAAACTTAATCTTAACAAAGAAGAATATGTTACGGTTACAGTTAATCGAAATGACGATACGGTTGTTGACTATGCTGATGCAAAAATTGAGGTTGTCACTAATGTTTATGGAAATATCGAATTATTTCATATTGTAAAAGGTGGAACAAAATATAACGATAAACTCACAATCACTATAAATGATAAAGACACTGGGACTGTTTATTTAATTGATTCTGCTGATTTTATAATGTTAGGTCCTGATGGTGAAATCTTAAGTATTCAATTGCCTGCAAATCCTACAGGTTTTTGTTATCCATCGTATGTTTACACGGGCGATGTTTATACGCCAAAAATCTCTACAGGTTTAATCGAAACTGCGCAGATTTATATGCTAGAAGAAATGACAGATATAAATTCACAAGAAAGCGTTTATACATCTCCAAGAACATACAAAGATATTTTTAATACTGTTACAACATCTTTAAATGGCAAATTTGAAGATAACACAGAAGATGAAATTTCATTATTTGATATTGATTACACAAGTGATGAACGGCCGTTCGTAAATATTGTAAATGTATCAACTGCGATTATTGATGATGGTTTATCAGATGAAGTTTTTAACGGAAAAAGAAATATCATATTAAATAAAAGTAATGCAATTTCATTTAACGTATCTGTTAAATCTGAAGTAGAAGGAATATTTGAAAGATCATTATCTATATATGAAACAGTGCAAGGAAATGATTACATTTATGCTACGATAAAATTCAGAGCAGAAATAATAGGTGAAGATGAACGTTTAAAATTGATGCTAGAAAATTTTGGCATACAGGTAAATCTTCAAGAATTAAAGATATTCAGAGACTCAGATATTAACGAAGAATTACCTAACTTTTTGTTATTAAATGCAAAAAGAAAAGAAATGCTTTTAGAATATCATAATATTTTCCCATATATAGGATCGTATAAAGCATTAATAAATATCATAAATTATTTTGGATATGGCGATACTCGATTAAAAGAATATTGGCTTAATGCGAAAAAAACGCAAAAGTTAAAAACAAAAAACTCATTGGCATCAATGAGTGCATCTACAAATTTGCCAATTGATTTAACTTCATTACATAGTTTTGGTAATTCATTTAAGCCATTGCCAAATTCTTTAAATAAACAAGGATTCCCATTACCAGCTGAAGATTCAGAAATAATTGGCAGATTCGGAGAAGATAATGTTGATTTTAATAGTAAAGAAAACGGAAACTTGACACCGTTTATGAAAACTGAGGAATCTAGAGGAATAACAGGAAAACGTGTATACCAAATTAATTCAGACATACAAGAACCAACAACAGGTAAAAATGTTTTGTCAAATGATTTAGATTCATTAAAAGTTATACAAGCAATTCAAACAACTGTTCCTATGCCAATGGAACAAGATGAAATCATTTCTATCCAAGAACAATATTTCAAACAAATTGAAATACCGATGCAACTTGCACAAAAAGGTAAGCATTGGCAATCAGAAGAAATGCTACCAAATAACGTTTGGAAGAAAACAAATTTATTCGGTCTTTTCTACGATATAACAAAAGAATCTGGTGAATATGATATTTATGGAATGCCAATTACCGAAGATGCTTTCATGTTCAGTGAAGATGAAGTTATCATAAAATTATTTGCATTACGTGAATATTTGAAAAATAAATTCATGCCATTAAATGCAAGAATAATTGATATTGTTGGCGAAGGTATCTATTTCGATAGATGGGCAGTAAACATTTGGAAAGATGATGTTGTTGCATATGAAATTAACAGAAATGATACGGTAGACTTTGCAATAAATGCAAATGATGGTTTAATAACGGATCTTCAAAACTATGGAGAACCAAATGTTGAACAACCATCTGATGACACAAATATATCTACGCTAAAGGACATATTCCTAAATAATTTTATGAATGCTGGACCATTTAAAAATAATGCTGGACCAATTGCGTGTAGAACTGAATTGATATTAAATGACTTTATACTTGCATGGGACGATTGTCCTGTAACATGGGACGATTTAGTAGCAACCACATGGGACGATATTGCTCAAAAAGAAATGTATGAAGTTGAATGGCTTGTTGAACATTCAACAAAAGGCAAATTTACATATAACGTAAGAGGCAAAATATCGACATATAAAAATGTCTACGTTGACTTACCATACATTGGCGAGTATAATATCACATGTATTTTATATGACTTGACAAATCATTCAGTTAGAAAAAGAAAAACATTAATTGTTTCATTGCCTAATGTTGATTTTATTGCATTTGGCCGTTCTTTAAATACTGTACTTACGTGGGATGAATTACCAAATACTACTTGGGATGAAATGAATTGCCAATGGAGAAATCCTGCAATTGCAAATGATGTAACATGGGATGACTTGGATGGATTAACATGGGATGACTTGGATATATCAAAATATAAAGACCAAGAAAAACCTTTCATACAAAATCAAAAAAGAAAAATAATAAGAATTTCAGAAAAAGATCGTTACGTTGGTAATATTACCAGAGTTTCATTAAATACTATTATTTGTGACGGACAATATGTTACGCCAAAATTAAGAAATGCAATTAATGGAATTCCACAAGATTTTGTTTACTTACGGAGTGATGAAATCATATACAGAGCCGGTGTATTATCTGCTGATTATTCAATCGAAGGCGAAACAACTGTAGTATGTGATAGCATACCTAGAGGGGTGAATACGAATTGGGATTTACTTCGAGAAGTTGGCGGTACTGTTTTAATTGAAGGTGATATTTCAAAAGTAAATAATAATAATGAAGGTATTGCTGTTGGCGAATATGCAATTTTTGAACAAGATTCGATTAATGTGCCAGTTGTTTCTAATATTCTAATAACAGGTACTGTTGCAGAATCATCAAACATTGTTGCAATAAATACTGATGTTGCAATAAATAAAGTTAAATCTGAATATGGCAAAGTTTACAAATTAAGAACAATATCTAATGGAAATTTTGCATTCAATGCTGAAACCAAAACTGTAACATTACCATTTATAGCAACTGATATTTTTGATAACGTTACTTACGATGAATTAATACCAGGGTTTTCAATAATTAAAGTTATTTCTAATACTTCTTATGGTCCTATAGAGCAATCATTGCATGTTCAGCATATTCGATATGATGGCACAAATACAATACTTGATGTTATCGAAATTGATAATGACATGGGCATTATGGTAGGTTCAACAAATGAAATTTCATATGAATATTGGTCGTTTACAGTAAAACTTAGACACTTTATTGATAATAACGAAAATGCTAATACAGTTTTCTTGAATTTTAATGATTACCCTTATAATGCACAATTTGCGTATGATAGTAATGATTGGAGATTCGATTACATTATTAATGATGGATCTTTCTCATTACTTGTAACAAACATAGGATTTGAAAATGACAATACGTTATTAACATTGGATGATACGCATTCTGAATTATATTATATGTCACCTGATTTTGACATGAGTTATATTACTTTTGATGAAGATTATGCACGTAACAGATACGGTACTGACATATATACATGGGATAATTTCGATGAAGTTACATGGGATGACTGTAGTCATTTGACTTGGAATATGTTAGAATATAACAAAGCACCATTATGTGAATTTGAAATTATGATGGTTAAACCTAACGGCAGAATACAATTCAATGAATTGCCATTTTTTGAATTTAAGACAATACCTGTTAATGGCACATTAGAAGAACAGTTTATCGCTGCTGTTGATGAATTAAATTCAACTGAAAACGAAGGTCTTCAAAGATTCAGATATTCTTTATCCGCAGTAGGTTCGCCGATAACTTATAAAATAAACGCAACAGCAAAAGGCGAAGGCATATACTATTTAGGATATTTACAATTTGCAAATGGAGTATTAGGTAAATATGCAGACCCAAATTATAGTCATACATATCCTGTTGGTAATTGGAGCAATTGGGTTAATCCATACATATATGGTTTAGATAATAAATATGCAAATTGGAATCCTGTTGCACGAGCATATTATGAATTTGGCTATGACCATACCGATAATAAAGGTTGGTATCCTGCCGAAAAAGTTGATTATTCAGTAATTCCATCTGAACGATACGTTTATAATTCAAATGCAAACAAATTCTTGTATTATGAACCAGCAGATTTAAATGATACTATATATGCTAAATTTCCATCTTTAATAAACAGTGTTGATTGGAGATATGCTGATGCATATAGATTATTATATGATTATGCAATAACAAGCCCATTTACATGGGATGATTTAATTGCGTCAAGAACAATAATGAATATTAAAAGAATGACAACGTTATTCTTTATTGCAACGAACTCAAAAATCGCTGGTAAAAATTCATATAAATGGACAATAACAAATCACGAAACAAAACTTGATGAATGCGTAGTTACAAAGGAACATTTAATTTGGACGTTTACAAAGGAAGGTGCATATGATGTATCATTAGAAATATTCGATATAAATGGTAACTCAGCAGTAACAACAAAACAAGGTTTAATAAATGTACGATAATGAGAAAAATTGGCGACTTATATACTATTATTGAAAATGCTAATAGTGATGGCAACATCGGTTTAATTAATGCGAATGATTTAGACATTGCAGTTTCAATTGTAACAGAACAACCTGTCACAGGTCCATCAGGTGTACCAAAAAATGTTAAAAGTTATTTATTGACAGTTACCGGAGATTATGTCAATGGCAATTCTAATGTATTGCCTAATAGAATTTTTATAGGACAGGAAATATTATGTGCATTTCGTAATAAAACACTTCCTAATATTAATGCTGAAAACGATGTAGTACTAAAAGTTACTAATGTAACAACTGATACTATATCAACTTTTATATCTGTATTATCAAATACAGACATTGCAAACAGTGATGCTGATGAATTGTTAAAGTGCAATTTTGCATATATAATTAGCGATTCGTTAAATAAAAACTATCCAAATAATTTGTATGTAACAAATCTTGTAAGATCATCAAACACAGTTTCTTTGGATTTTTATTTTACAAATGAAAATACAAATGCAGTATCGTTTAATCTATCATACAGAAAAAAATTATATACCGCAAATTCTGAATGGATATATATTGAAAATATAACTGAATCTAAATATCATTTCGATAATTTAGATTATGATGAAACATATGAAATTAGAGTACTTGCAAATTACGAAAATGATTGTTCTATTTATAGTCCATCATTAACATTTAAAACTATTTAATAATGAACGAAGGATTTAACATAAAAGGGAAAAGTTCTGATAAATTAATGATATTTGATTTAGATGACACGTTAGTCATAAGTAAAGCAAAAATTAAAGTAATGGATGCGGCAACTGGTAGTTTGGTTAAAGAATTAACACCTGCAGAATATAATACGTATGTTGAAAAGGAAGGCAGAATATTGAACTTTGATGATTTCCAGGATTATGGCATATTACGAAAATCCAAATTAACAAAATACATGTTATTGCTTAAACACGAATACCAAAAAGGCACACACATATGTATACTTACTGCTAGACAAAAATCTGATATGATTAGAGAATTTTTTCTATATCATAAAATTGATATTCTTCCACAATTGGTAATTGCAATTGGAGATCCTAAATGGAATTTACAAGGTAGTACTGCAGAACGAAAACAGGAAGCTATTATAAGATTGATTAAACAAGGCTATAAAGATTTAACCTTTTTTGATGATAATGCAGAGAATCTGCAAATGGCTAAATCATTAGAAGAATCAATACCTAATGTTTCAATTAATACAGTAAAAGTTTAACTAGTGTAGACTAGCGACTGAGAATAACCTGAGTTTTTACCTATAGAAATGTATAATTAAAGTAAACTGAGAATAACCTGAGTTTACCTGAGTATTTAGTCTACCTACTACTATACTACCCTTACCGAAATTGAGTAATTATTATATTCAGATTTCAGAAATAGTTTCATTTTTGAAGAAAAACTTTTAAATAAACTATTTTTTTATTATGTATATAATTTATAACTAACTATATAAGAATCTTTAAATTTCTAACAATGATTAACGCAAACAAACTTTTTTATTGGGATATCGAAACAGCGGGCAAATATTCTGATTTTAATTCTTTTTCAAAAAACGATGAAAGAGGTGCACACTTATTCGAAGGAAAAGTAAAACGTAAACAAAAACAAAATCCAAACGATTTACAATGGACTGGAACTGTAGATGAATGCTATCAAAAGAATGCATCATTAATTGCAGAATATGGCAGAATTGTATGTATATCATACGCATATTATAATACTGACGGCTCACTAAAACTCGGCAGTATAAAAAATGAAGATGAATCTTTATTGATTAAAGAAGCAAAAAAAGTATTCGACCAAGTGCATTCTGTTAACTTAACTTTATGCGGCTATAATATAAAATCGTTCGATATTCCTTGGGTGTTCAAAAAAATGTGTATGAATGGAATTGTGCCATCTGGCAACATTTCAACGTATAACAAAAAACCATGGGATATAACATGTTTAGATTTAATGGAGTTTTGGAAAAGTTCATCTTACGAATCAGTTACATTTGATGAAATGGCATATTCTTTAGGTGTTCCTAGCCCTAAATCAGAAATGGACGGTACAATGGTGCATGCATATTTTTACGCTGGCAGAATTAACGATATTGTAAAATATTGTGAAGCTGACGTAATGGCACTTGTTAATGCTGCTCATGCAATTGCAAATTTGCAATCTTAAAATTAGAATAAAAATTTTAAGGAATATATAAAATAAAAATAATATACATCATGGCACAAATAGTGATAAAAGACATTCTTGGTAGCGATAATATGGCATCTTCTCGTCCTGACATTGCATCAAACTTTAAAATTTTAGCTGACGAGGCAAATAAAATTGAAACATTTTTAAATACATCAACAACAGGTGGATCATTAACTATTGGGACAACTTTAATTAAAAAATATTCTCGTCCAATTACAGATGTTATCTTTAACTGTGAAGGAACTGGCGTTATTGCAGGTAACTTAACATTAGGAACAATTGGCCAAACTACATCGGTAACTGTTAATAGCATAGTGAATATTAATGATGTAACAAATTTTTCTAGTAATGTCAATTTAAGCGGTGCAGATAAAGCATTAACTGTAGGAATAAAAACATTATTTGGTGATGCTTTAATAGTATCTCGTAGAACATCAGTTAATCCTACACCAGAATCGCCATTAGTATCAACAGGATCATCAACAGCATCAATTACTTGGAACACAACAACACAAGCAACAATCGAAAATGGCGTTGATGGACAAATTTTGATTTTACATAATGTCCCAGGTACATTTGCTAGTGGCGCATTAACATTGAAAAATGCAGTAGGAACTACAATTGCAACAATAAGTGCTACGCCAACAATTTTAGGTAAATTGAAATTGATTTTACAATTCGCAAGTGCAACTAATGCATGGGAAGTAATATCTGTTGCTGGTATTACTGATTTATCTCAAGTTACAATTTAATTAAAATAAACAAAAGTAAGATATGAAGATTGCTCCTTTTATAAAGCCAATCAAAACACAAGGTGGCACGTTTTACACATGTTCATCTGCAGCTGAAGATTTGCAATTAACATTATCCGAATCAAAAAATAAGTTTAGATTCAGTAACTTTTCTTTATTGAAATTGCCTGAACTAAAAAGATTACGATATTCGAATGCTGATTTTGGAAACACGGCAATGCCTAAACCTAATCACATTCAATTAGATACACCTGCAGCAGCATATAAATTTTATGCTGATATGATGGATTCGGTTGAAAATAATAATACATTTGCTGAAAGTTTTCAAAATTATTACTATAACCTAGAAACTTTAATAACAGCAGAAGATACGTATACGATTGATAACCCACGAACTGTATCGGAACGTGTATTTTTTAAATGGCTTAAAGAAATTGGTGCAATACGATTTAGACAAGCTAATTCAAATGAATTAGCGGTAAATTCATCTAATGGTACTGCATTCGGTGCACGATATGTTGAAGAAGATGAAACATATGATGCAAACGGTAATTTTATATACGAACGCGTTGTAAAATACATTGGCAATATTAACGTTATAAATTCTGTTAAAAACCCCGCAAATTCATATTCTGAAGTATATGTGCATATACCTACAAATCACGGTTCTACTCGTGATGTTTTGTTTAATGCAATATCAGACAATAATTACAAGGAAGACATGATTTTCAAAAATCTTCCAGTTGACCCATTAAATGATGGGGTTATTTATGGAAGATCTGTTGATGATGTACACCCTGCGGGTTTAAGAATAAATGCACACTATGATTCATTAGATAATTTTAATGTTGCAGATGCAGCTTGTTGGTACTTTAATCCAGTATCAATGGTATGGGTTGATTCAACAGCACCTGATTTTAAATGGTGGTTTCCAACAGCAGACAAAGATACATATCACCTTGAGCCAGTTACTTTTAATAACGCACAAAATGATATATTTGCAATTGGACAAAATCCTAACGATACTGAGGAATTTCAAAATATCAAATTCATTAGAAATAGATTAGACGGTATTTCATTAGAATTTCAACCTTCTGTTTACAATAAAATTGCAACAAGTTCAGATATAAAAAATCTAGGTGAATATAATGCATCAGCTTATGCAGAATCATTCAGTTTCAATACTGTACTTGTTTATTACGATGTATATAATGAAGATAATCCATCTGATTACGTAACAAATCTTTTTGGAGTATTATTTTTAGATAACATTGATACTGTTCCTGGCGTTAGCAGTTATATGCAGCCAATTACAAAATACAAGCCTGATACTATTTTACAACAAAACGGAAATGCATATGCGTTTAAACTTAACATACGTTATGATGTAACTGCACAAGATCCTGCTGTTGAAATTTCGATAAATGATTATAATACATATTCATTGCATTTATACTTAGATGCTTTATCTGAAATGCGTAATTCTAATGATCTTTTAACTGCACACATATCAACATACAAAGATGTTTTAACTGAACTTGACCAAATAAAAAGTTTAATTTACGGACAACAAACGTACGACGATTTATCTGCGCAAATCGACTCTATACAAAAACAATTAGACGATGCTGCAGCCGTTATGCTAAATAATGAAAATTTAGTTGCTTTATTGAATAAAAACTATGAAGAAATAACTAACATTTACAAAAATTATACTTCAGTTCAAATGTCATATAACCTTGATTCTATTAAACAAGGTGCAGGAATAAACATTGATAGAAGTACAGGCTCATACGTTACAATTGCAAATACAAGACAAGGATTTAACATAGGAGCAAAACCGGTTATTCAAATAGGCACAGATTTTACAATGTTGGCAAAATTGTATAAGTACATTCATCCTCTTGTAACATTCGATAATTACATAAGAATATCAGACGGTACTTATGGTACCCCATTATTAATTGATAGAGATATTTACATGTATGCTGATGATACAAATAATAAATGGGAAGTTGGGCAAAAATTAAGAATCAGTTTTGAAAACGGTTTAAATATGGATAATGAAAATGGCACATTTAATCTTTTCATTTATACTGATGCATTAGACAAATTAAACACTGGTTATAAATACAATACACAAGCAGCAATTATTACGTATGACCAATTTACCATAAGAAATAATAAACCGGTGATTGAACTTATCTGTATTGATGCAGATAATTTAAAATTCGTAACTGATATATTTTAAAAATAAACAAACTATATATGAATACATCTCAAAATTCATTTTCAGAACTTATACAAAATTTTATCGTTTTGCAAAATAACGCATTTCTGATAATGCAAAAAGTTAGTGAATCAGTTACAACAGACTCTGAATCTATTTCTTTTGAATTAAGTGACGTAAATGGTAATAAGATACTTTACAATATGCCTTCATACAAATTCATGAAGTCATATATGGATAGAATTGATAATACATTACAAACTATGCTTGGATTAAATGATACCGGACAAAGTATCGTTAGAAATTCTGATGGCACATGGAGTAGAATTTATCAAGCAAAAGTATCAAAAGAACCTGCAAAAATTACGCAAGTAGACACACCATTATATTTTAGAATAAAACCTAATTGGTTTTTTGAAAATTTCTTGAACCCATTACTTTATATAAGTGTTGATATTTCAAAGTATGTGCCACAAAATGCAAAAAGAATTCAATCAAAAAGAATTATATTAACGCCTGATTCTGATGCAAAAATTACATTGTTTAATGAAAATGTAAAAGGAAGAAATGATATTGTTCTTGATGAATTAATTTCTTGGGCAACAAAAAATGGCATTACATATGTTGATGATGAAGACATAAGAGAATTACCTTTATCTATTTTAAGATATCATGGTTCTTTTGATGTTATAAACATTAAAGATGTTAACATAACTTCATCTACAGGTGTTGTATCAACTGATAGAAAATATTATCTAAATACATTGATGTATTCTGATAACTTATCAACTATTAGTAATAATCTAACGTTAGCAACAGGCAATCAATTTATAGTTAAAAACTCAATATATGAAATAACATCAGTTGATGTTTCAACAAATTCTGTTACATTAAAAAACGTAAATGGATATGATCCTATTTCAATTGGAGCAGATATTTTAGCATTATATTCTGATGCGCAAGCAGCAAAACAAGCAGATATACCTGTGGGTTATGGTGAAAGACAAGTTGTGTTCTTCAAATCTATTGATGATGAAAATTATTTACTTTCAACAGAATGGTCAAAAGGAACTGCTTTTTTTACTAATGATTTGAAAATTATTACAACATCAGGCGAACAAACATTATATGAATATTATCAAAAAAATGTAACTGATTTTGGTAAAGTAATTATCGGAGCAGCAAAAGAAAATCCAATACCTGCTGTATATGGAGAAGTGCCAAACACACCTACATTAACTGCTGGTAATTTTCAAGTAGTTCAAGTAAATTCGCATATATTTAGTACAAAAGAACTTGATGATATTCGTAAAAAAGGTGCAGATAAAGTTAAATTAGCATCTGAAATTGCACAACTTGAAAAATCAATATCTGATAAAAAACAAGTTCTAGGTAATACTAAATTTAAAACAGAAGCTGAAAGACGTGCGGTAAAAAACTCACTTGATGCTGCAATTAGAGATAAGACATCAAAATCAGCATTATACGCATCAACAATTGCAGAGTTAACATCAATCACAAAAGATGATCCTGCAACATTAGATAAACCTAAATATCGAATAAGAGGATTCTTTGATATTCCAAGTGCTGTACATAATACTGATACTGGAGAACAAAACATTATACAATTTGAATATGCATACAGATATTTAAAATTAGATGGCACGCCTTCACAAGCACAGCAATTTTCATTTACAAGTGCAAATAACCAAGTGAAACGTGGAACTTTCTCACCATGGAATTTTGTCAAATCACCAGTTAGAAAAAAATACTATGATCCTGTTGATGGCAATTATAAATGGAAAGCAGAAAATATTGAAGACCCTGAAGTTGAAAATATAAACCAAATAGATATACCTATCACAAAGGGTGAAAAAGTTGAAATAAAAGTTCGTGCAATATCTGAAGCAGGTTGGCCATTAAATCCAATACTTTCTGGGTGGTCAAATGTTTTAACAGAAGATTTTCCAATTGAATTATTGAAAAATGATGAAGCACAAGTTGCATTATCAAATGCTGCTGCTGAAGAAACACGTGTTAAATTTCAAGAAACATTAAATGCTCAAGGTTTAGATTTGCATTTATCATCAGCAACACAAACAGGAAATCAATATTGGCCACATCACGCAGATACCATTAATTCAGGTTTCTTTGATACTGCTGGCATGATAATTAGTCTATACGAAAAATTGAAATCGCAAGATTTACTTATAAAACAATTGCAAGACCAATTAAATAATATAGGTCCAACACTTGATGTAAAAATTATTGATGAAACTGGTAATGCTGTTAGCTTATCAAATGGTTCAAGCATTAAATTATTTGCAGGCTATTACGTTGATGAAATTGCAAAATTGGCTGCATCTGAACAAAAGGGTGCAATCATTACAAAAAAATATGTTATTCAATTATCAAACACAGGTGGAACAAATTTAGAATTAATTTCTAGATTCCCAGGTGGCCTAGGTGAAAAATTAGAAAGTACGCGTGTTGCAACTCCTTCTTATAATACATCATCACCTGATGTATATGATTATTTTGTAAAACGTAAATATGATATGGTTCCAATTTGTAACATGTCATTAAGTCCTGATGAATGTAATCCTAACAGTAGTAACAGTAATATTAGAAGTGCTGTATTATCTTCTGGCCAATTGAAATCACAATTCATGTATTTACGTTATAAAGACATAGGTTTAATAAATGATTTGTACATAGAGCCTACAACAACTGCAGATAGAGCATTAATTCCTACACAAGCAACAGGAACAGCAAAATCGTGGATTTGGGATACTACAAAAGATATCACAACAACACCTACGGGTGGTGGTAAATTAACAGAATTTTGTATTCATACCAAATGTCCTATATTGCAAAAATCAACACCAAGCGAGTGGAATACATCATCTACATTATCTTTTAACGGAAGTTACATGACGCCACAAATTGGTTATGATTGGACAACAGGAAATTGGTCAGGACCGTTACGCGCATCTGCATTTAAACATGCTTACAATTTTAATGTTGACGCATCAAAAGACAACGGTACAAAACAATTAACATTCATGATGAGTACAGAAAGTTATACGCAAGGCGGTGAATTTCCACATGCATACGGTTATCCTGATAAATTAGGTTTTTATCCGCATGACAGATATTTGATAGGAAGACAAACATGTGGCGCGTATTTATTCGTTGGGCCTGCAACATTCGACCAATTATTAGTCGATGGAACCGATTTTAGAGCAAAGAAAATTGTAAAAGCAAATGATAGTTCAACTATTCAAATACCAATTTATTTCCAATACAGAATGACAGATTTTCATGATGAAATGGATAAAGGATTTGTTGGCGGTTGGTCTGCTGACATAAATTCGGATTCAAATATAAACTTAACATATGAAAAACGAATCGGATTAGATATCTATATGTTAAATGAAACAGCATTTTCATTTGATGTTGATGTAACTGCTAAATACGCAAAAACAACAGTAACAGAAAAGGTAAGTACTACTGCAACAACATCAATACAATCGTCTTCTCAAAACATTAATAAAAGTTCATTGAAGAAACTATAACATAACATATTGATTGAAAAGGGAAGTACAAAAAAGTACTTCCCTTTTTTTATGAATATATAAATAAACAATAAAGTATGAGCAACCCTTTTTGGTATAATGTAAATTTTCCTAATGATTTAATATTTAGCGGAAAAACTACAAGATTTCTACGTATACATTTCACAGACGCATGGACTGATAATTTAATAGAGTATTATGTAACACTTGTTCCTGTGAAACAAAATAATAGCACTAGTTCATTTAAAATTAACGGAATCGAATTAAATGAATCGTGCAATTACGTACAAAACAATTACGTAACGTATAAAGCATTAAATGTTTATGGAACAAATGATGAATATAATGTAGGCAGTCCTAGTAGCAACCCGTCATTCGATACATTCCTTGCGCCTAAACCTGAATTGTGGCAAAAAGTAAGAAAAGGCGGACAATTTGCATATAGAATTGATTATGATGGGACAACTGACGAACTAACAAAATTTATTATTCTTGTTAGTGCATATAAGCCTGTTTATAATGGAGTTGATGGATACGAATTCAGATACACTGGACAGATACCTTCATTAGATACACTTTTGCCTACATACACAGAAATTGCATCAGATTATCCAGCGATTAATATGAAAAATGGAATCAAAGGAGTTAATGAAGTTATTTCAAATATAAATTTAGACGAGAATATATGGGATGCAGTTTATAAAATTGATTTTGTTGAACTTGACATTGCAGGATATAAATTGAATAAAAATGCATCAAGATCTAACATAAATGAATTACCTATTAATGATAATGCTTTATATGCAGACAAAGCGTCAGCTTCTTTAATTCGAACTAATCCTCTTATTTCAGGTAATATAAAAATAACAGCAGATAGCAATAATGACATTTGGCTAAATTCATTTGATGCAAATCCAACACTTGCTGACATAAGATTCAAGAAATTTAAACTTAGTCCAAATTCCAGTTATGCAGCAGATTTATACAGATTTCTAGATAATGGTTCTGTACCGTCTGAAGTAATTTTTGACATTAAAGAATATGATTCATTGTATAACAGCACAAAGAATCAATATCATTTACAATATGATAATTTTTATGCGTATGGCGTATCACAATTAAACAGTAATTTATATGATGAAGAATTTAGTTTCTTCGCACCTATATGGTTGAATAAAATCATACCTGATAATTTTGTTATTTTTAGAGTTGACCATCCAATTTCAATTGCGGCATACAAAGGATTATCTAATGAAGCTTTATTAACTGAATTTTTATCGAATGCTAAAATTGTTAAAACATTCGATTTAAGACAAGGAACAAAGATTGGCACATATTTGAGAAATATTGTAAATCATACAAGTTTTACGCAAACGCCATTATATGTATCATTTGATGAAGATACTTTATCAACATGGACAGGTGTTTCGTATGAAGATGGACAAATTGCAGGAAAAGGCGAATACTTATATGATGTATTCACAACAGATAGACCTATTAAAGAATTAGACGATTACATAACAAAAGGATTTAAAAGAAATTCGATAATTTCACAAAATTTAATAAATTTAGAATTCTTATTTGACGATAATGAAGCAGATGAATATTCAATAAATAGATATTTTGGTTTCTATGTTAACGATATAGAATTGAAAAAATTTAATGTGAATAGCGCAATATTAGCAAATGAATTAAATCAAATTCCAGTTGTTAGAAAAAATATTGATTTGCAACCTTATTCAATAACTGCACTTAATCAAACCAATGATGATGGAATAAGTATACCTGTTATTATTGAAGATATGCTACCGACATCTACACAATTAGAAGATAAGAATAAATGCATTGTAATTAAAAATAGAGAATGCGTATTCAATCGTGTGCATTCAGCAACAGATGAAAATGTAACGATTGATAATGAAACAGTCACATATAGAAACTTTAAATTATATGATAAGACATATAACACAGGATCATTATGCGGTATTGAAACTTTAAGCGCCCAATTACCTGCAACTTTAAAGGATGAATCGTTTGGACAATGTATTTTGTACTTATATGATTCATTAGACAGTAAATATGTATTCAACCCAAATGAAAAACTAACGATTGCGTGGGAGAGAAATGGTGAATTTCATAAATGGACAATGATTGCTAATGAAACTGGATTACAAGAAGGTGATTGGTGGGATTACCCATTATACAATAATGATGTATTTGAATTTATTAATACGTTTAATCCTAAAGGACATCCTAACAATGTTGCAATAGCAGTTGCTGGTTGCATAAATCAATTTCAAAATATTCCTGTGCATGCAGTTGCAATTGATAATAAAGTTTTCATTATCACAAAAGAAAAATTCTCAGGTGCCAATGCATATACTTTCACGCGTTTATTAACTGATGAAAGTGATAAAGATAATTTGAAATTTTATGACTTACCTGCTAACGTTTCATCAATTGGTTCACCAATGTCATATGAAGTTAAAACAAATTTCATAGGTGGAAATACGCGAAAACGAAATAGAGCATGCATTGATTTTACAACTGCAAGTAATGTAACAAACGAAGATTGGTTCCAAACACAAAGTAACAAGTATTCAATTGTACGCGAATATGACGTTAATGGTAATAAATTAATTGCATTGCCATATTTAGATGAACCGTTATACGTAGATAATAAACTTTCGGGTTTTGCAAATATTGATACATATAAAATCATAGAAATAGAAGATGAAACAATGGAATTCTATACAAGTAACGATTTACGAATTTCTGCATTCAAAGTTTTCAAACCATCATTTTCAATTTTATCATTTTTTCCTGTTCAAGATTTTGATTTTGATTTTTACCAATCGCAATATGCGTATACGCCAACTGCAGAATTACTAAAATACTTTGATGAATTAAATGTAAATTTCAATGAAACACTTGAATTAGAATTAAATGAATTTTACAAAATAACAGCAGCAGACAGTAACAACAAACCAACGTTAGAAGGTTTTATTGATAATACATGGGAAATTATTTCTACTGAATATGCATACGATTCTGTTAATTATCCATACGAATCAGCTGAACCTGTTTTAAATAGTCCACAATTATTATCAGCAGAACCTGCTGACTGTTTATTTAATACATACACACCTGGCATATTTCATGTAACAGATGTTAATTCGCAGTTTTATAGAAGATACATAAGAGGCAAAAAATACGAAAAAATTAGAATAAGAAATAATAGCAGTACTCAAGTTTTAACTTTTGAGAAATTTTTGTATATGAACAAAAATGTTATTAACGTTAATTCGGGTTTAGAAAATATTTCTGTAATATCAACTGAACATATTGATAGAGACATGCAAACATTTAAAGGATTTGCAGGATTACGTGATTTGTTATCATTAGCGGACGAATCAGTCGTTAGCGGATTAATCGCTGCTGAAGATTTTAGTAGATTCGTATATGATATGTTAATTTCAGAATACGATAGATTAAAAGAAAACTATTTAACTGAATGGGCAACAGCATCAATGGTTGTTCCTTATATAAACAAATGGGTAAGTGACGGCTCAGACATTAGAGACAATAAATACAGATTTAATTTATCATCTGCATTTGGTGCAACAAACTTCTCGCCTAGTTTTGATGTTGTTAAAGATCCTAGTATGTACACACATGAATGGCTTTATCTTGATGAACACCCATCGCAATTTCCAATAGATTTTGTACAAAATGCTAGAAGTTATATGTTTGAATCATTAAGCGATGTTCCAAATTTTACAAATAATACAAGAACTTGGAAAGAATTGTTATCTGATACAAGTACAGATTATTTCGTAAAATATTTTTCAGTTGGTTATCCTGTTGAAAATTATAATGATAACAATGTTTCAAAAATAAAAAGTGAACGATTTACATTTACGAAAATGATTGATGGCATCAATGAAATACAAACAATGTTTCATGGCGCTAATATTAAAATAGATGAAATTGACGAATTTGGTAATATTGTTGCAAATTCAACAAAGTACGAAGATTATAAGTTTACTGCGATATTAACAAAAAGAACAGTAGACGTATTTTCACTTAATAAATTATATGATATTGAAATTATAGATAACCAAGTATTTAAAAATATTACGATAGTTGTAACAGTATTTTTACAAGATCATAAATTAGATAAGTTAACTTATGCTGCACTTTATTCGATAAATAATGCTTTCAAGTCAGATTCAATTAAAGTTTACACAGACATTAATTCTAGAGAATGGAAAGATTTGTGGAATACCGAATATGATATGCAAAAAAATATGAATATGCATAAATTTGGTGTAATTGTTGACTATAAAGATATTCAATTACAAACAGATGTTGAACAGTTATTTACGACAAAGAAAAATAACAGAAAACTTAATTATTCATTAAATGACGAATACGGAATTGACTTTCAAGAATACCGCCCATTTAATGCTGGTAGTTTACAAACAGCATATAACGTAGGAAATTTTGATAACGATGGCGTTAACTTACCAATAAGTAAAATTATTTCATTTGAAGGTTTTGCTAATTTATACTATGATTACGCAGGGCCAAGTGTCATTAATTATAAACCAAGCGCAACAACAGCGGGAAGTATTGTTTACCATTATAGAAAAACATTGTCATATCCAAATAACCCATCAGTAATGTATATGTATGATATGTTATTAGGTTCAGATATGTATAATGCAACAAATTCGTCAATAAATATAAGCGATAAACAGGATCCTGCTGCAGTTAACACATATACGCCTGTTGCTTTTAATGATTACTATAATATGTATTTCGATAATAATGCAATACAGTATTCATTAACAACAAATTCGACGTATTACGAAACCCATCAAGGTGGAGGAAATAGAAATATCTATTATCTAAATAGTGGTGAAAACTATAATAGCAAAATATCAGATATATTGTCTTTTAAAAATATTGCAGATAAGATACAAACAAAACACAATGTTGTAAAGTTTGTGTCAGTAGATTCAAAAGGTTCATACAATAATAAATTTGCATTGTCATTCATTGAATATAACAAAATCATAAAAACAAAAATACAAGAAGTAACAAAAGATACTGACAAGCCTACGCAACTTAAATCTATTGATACTATAGGTTATGCAATTGCGTCAACAGATTCAACTGAAGTATTGTATCGCTACACTGGACATTTTGCGCCAAAAATGCGAAATGTGATTGAATATAACTTGAATGAAAAACTTGAATTCTCAAATTATTTCAAAAAGGATTTTACATTATGTAATACATCTATAGGATCATCAATTGAAAATAATGCGGTAATTCTTAATCATTCGTATAATAAAGTTAATGATAAAGAAATTTTATTACTTTCAAACGATTCTTCTTACGAAAGCAAATATCCATTGATAGATGAAATTGCAATTGATAAAAAAGATACATGCATTGTTGCAAGTTCATGGGATTCTAAATATTATGTAAATAACACAACAGTAAATGAGAAAATATTAGTTGATGGCATGGCCGATGTTGTTGAAATTAAATCGTTTTTTGGAAGTAAAACTATGAACGTACCTAAAGGTTTTAATTTCTTTTCTTTTAATTCTAGCGAATATTCAATAAAAGAAATCAATAGCATAGGCGCAAACGTATCTGCTTTAAAATCAGTAGGCTCAATATCGTCAATAGATAATGGACAAAATAGAATTGACATTACTTTTAATTTGGAGAAACGTTTATTGCGTGAAATGATTGATAATTATGCAATAAAAGAATTGGATTGGATAAGTGCTAATGTAGACAATTCATTAGTATCAAACATGTCACAAGCTGAAAAAGAGTTATATATGTCAAATTATATTACTGCTAATATTTTAAATTTATATACTTATACAAATGTTGTAGTATATGCAAAGAAAGCAATAAAAGCAAACAGCAATCAAATAAATTTAGATACAACAGAATCAATGTTACTAAACACAGGATATTCAAATTACAAAAATGTAAAGATAACCAAAACATCTGAATTACAAATGACAATTTCGATTTTTGTTGATACTAAAGATTATTTGACATATTCAGTTGGCATAGATGTAAATCGTATATAATTTTAAAAGGAATATATAAATAAATTAATCATCAACATGGTAAATATTCAAAAGATATTAGGAAACGAACAATATGATGTCTTCATACAAAAGGTAAACGATAATTTCATACAAATTGCACAACTAAATGGCGGGCCACGTGGATTACGCGGTGGGAGTGGACAACCTGGATTACCTGGTGGGCAAGGACGAAATGGAATAAAAGGTGATGATGGCGTAAATGGCACTAGAATATTTTTCACAACACCTGATAATAGCAATTTATACCCAGGTACACCTAGACCTGCTATTAATGATTTGCCAACGTTGATTGCAAACAAAACATATAACATAGGCGATTCATTTGTAGAGAACACCAAGTTATACAAAATTGTTGAAACAATCGGCACGCCAATTGCGTACGATTATCAAGTTTCTTCATTTGCACCTACTACAACGCAAGATACTGTTTGGACAACATACCCATTAGAAAACAACATAACATTTTTAGGTGCTGCTGATGAAGCAAATCCTGGAAATGAATATGTATTACGTAACGCGTATGTATCTTATAGAGATTATAATAGTGGAACATTCGGTGGTTCAAATAATACAGATATTTTGGTTCATAAGAAGCCGCATTTCAAATTAGGATTAACAAATACAAGTGCACCTATTGGAAGCGAGTTCAGAGATGCTGATATTGTTGAAATTTCATCAAGAATACCAAACATGTATGACGCTGTTAACTATTTGCAACCAAATTATGAAGATATTAACGTTGTTCCGATAACAATTGGTTCAGTTTATAACCCAGATTTGAGCAAGTTTGATTATATAAGAACTGCTGCTCCTGTTTTATATTTAGAAGGTCATGTAAGAAAAGAAGATAATACATTAAGCGAAGATCCTATTCTTGCATCAAATTTTGGCGTATTTATTCAAAAATTAAAAGATCCGTTAAAATTTGGAAATGACACCCAATATAAATCAGTTTTAATCATTTCATCAGAAAAGAATAATAATAATGACATTTATCTAAAAGTTAAAAAAGTTTGGAGTGAAGGTTCATTTATATCTGAAGCTAATGAACAAACAAGTGCATATGATAGATATTATTCAACTATCGTATCTGCATCTAATTTTTCAGCAACGCCAATTAAAACAAATTTCGGTATAGCATCTTATACAAATGATGGCAATGGCGATAATTTGAAACTAATGACAGGTGTAGAAATTGTTACAACTGCAACAGGAACGCATGCTGGTAGCATAAACATATATAACGGCAATAATAATGCAGCAGGTAATTTAATTAAGACAGATGCTGATACTGCACGTTTTCAATCAATGAGAATTGATGAAAATGGCGCAATTGCATTTATATCAGGTAAAGATATTGCAGCAGCATATGATACAGTAGATATAGCAAGTACATATAAATCAAAATATTATTTTGGCGGTGTTCCTACTTGGCATTCAGGTATTGCTGACGCAATATTTAAAACAGAAATCAAATTTGGCAACGGTACTGGAACACCTGAATATTTTGCAGTATTTCCACAAACACCAACAAGTAACCCTGGCATATCATTAGGCATACGTGCAAATCTCAATGCGAAATCATATGTTGAATTAATACGCCCTGACCAAACGTACTCGAAAATACGAGAACAACAATACGCATGGGCAAGTACTGTTACAACAATACAAGGCAGATCTGCATATATAAGCAATATAGGTGATACATTTGGTCCGAACTATATGATAAATGGCCATATATGGGGCATACAAGATTCATATACTTTAGGCTTTTTTAGATATACTGATAATCATACAATACCAAGCGAAAATTATCTTTGGCTGAAAAGTACGCCAACAGCACAAACAAGTGCTTCATATAAACCTACAAACCCAACTGATAAATCAGTTGCATTGTTTTTGGATAATGCAAGATTTCAAATGACGCCTGATTCAACAAATGTATTAGGCAAAGTATTAACAAGTAAAACAGCAGACGGTATTGCTCAATGGCAATCAATGCAAACAATTGTTGGAAAATATGAGTACTTTGATTTATCTGTATTGATTGGAATGGGATTTGGCGTTAATGCAGCAACAGGACAGTCTATTTCAAAAGATTGTTTATATCATATATTTGAATGGCCAATTTGGCAGGTGCAATATGATAATGTATCAATACCTGTGAGCACTTTAGACATTGTATTGCCTACATATACTTTATCAAATATAGAAGAAAACTTAGGTGAAGAACATACTATAATATTTAGTACTGTTGATAGCACAAAGCCTGTTCTTAATTTATCTAGCACTACAATAAAAATAGTATTCAATGATATAAATAACGTTGTACAAACTGCATATACATTAACGCAAAAAGACAAAAAAATAATATCAGCAGGAAATCAATTTTTGATAAAATTAAAATTGATAAAATATAAATCAGCATACATACATTTAGTATCACAAGCAACTAAAATATATGATGCTGATAAATATAAATGGCGTATCGTTACAATTGAAAATTTAGCGCAATCTGGCGGGTCAACAAGCGATATTACATATGACGATAACACATACATTAACATACAAAATTTATAAAAATGGCAAGAAAAGATTATTACGATTATACAGCATCTAATTTTAAAATATTAGACTTATCACAATTTACGAAAAATTATATAAGATTGAGTAATAATATCGAAACCCGTGCAGGTTCACGATACATTTATAGAATTGAACCGCCGAAAGATGTGTATAGCGGTTATGAATTGACTATTCATTTAGGATGCGATTCGACGAATCCACCTATAAAATACGGAACTATTGGATTATTATTATGGCCGCATAATTATTCAGACAAAATTCCTGTAACTGCTGGAAAATCTCAAGTACAAAATATTTTGTTTCCTATGTTTACTCCAACAAGTAGCCCAGGACAATTTGCGTACCCAACAGGCGGTGCTCCAGCTAGTTTATTGCCAACAAAAGTTCATGGCGATTTTTGGAATGAACAATTAGATAGCACAGAATATTCAATTACGTCAAAAGATTATAACTTCAACACAAATTTCATGGAGTATCTTTCGCATTATAATGCCACGCATTATAGTTCAAATGGATCTTCGTCATCTTTAATAGTTGATGGTACATCGCCTAGTAATATAATTTTTCACGGCTCTGCGTATGTTACGTATGATAGAAAAAAAAATTTATTTTCATGGAGTGATTTAGTTGCCGATTCTGTATCAACGACAGACAATCTAAAATATTACGCACAAAGTACAGAGAAGAAAATGCAAGCAATTGCATTTTCAGAAAAAATAATAAAATTAAGGTATATTGAAAATTATGTTCCATATTCTCCGTTACCTTTTGACGGATACCCATCAAATACGCCAGGTAACTTTTGGATAGTTGAAAACATAATCATACCAGCAATACCAACTTATGATTTAACAGGACAAGTAAAACCATAATTATGAATACAAATACAATTAAAGATTGGTTAAAAAACCAAACAGTACAGAAAACAGCATTACTTGTTGTTATATTCATTATGTCAATTTTTATTTTTAAAGGTTGTGGTCAAAATTCGCAAGATAAAGAAATAACTAGATTGAAACAAAATATAACAGCACAGCATGATTCTATTATTGTTGAAAGAAATAAAGCAAAAGAAATAGAATATAAGAGAGGCGTACTTGCGGCAGAAAACGGCAATTTGAAAACATTAAACAAAGGATTGTCTGATGAAGTTAACAAAGAAAAAGGAAAAGTTATTTACATTACAAAATTAAACGCTGCATTGAAAGATTCGATTGCAAAATTAAACAACACAACAAATCCAGGTGCGGTTGATGTTACTGTAAATAAAGACGGTACGCAAACAGTAACATTTAATTATGATAAAATTTATTCAAAAGGAAATGAACATATAATTTCAGGTTCTATTGATGTTGGTTTTTTACAAGATTCTACAGTTAATGTACAAATTATAAAAGGTAATAAAACATTTAATGTAAAGTTACCTGTTATTGATAAAAATGCAGTTAACGTTGCAGTAGAAGATGAAATTCATGTTGCAATTGTTACAGGATTAGAACGTGACAAAAAAGATAATACATTACGAATATTTGTTCGTTCAGATTATCCAGGATTTGTTATTAGTGAATTAGAAGGAGCAATTATTGACCCACAAAAAGATCCTTTAATAAAATCGTATTTCCCAAGAAAACGTTTTGTTGTTGGACCACAAATTGGATTCGGAATATCGACAGGATTCAATCCTTCAGTTTTTATTGGAATCGGCTTAACGTATAAAATATTTGAATTTTAATTATGGTAACATCAAGATACATACAGTTAAATGATTGGTTATTACTTGAGTATTCGTACACAGCGAATGCGCCTACAAGTTTAAATTATCCAACAGTTCCGGAAACTGTTGGTGATACGTATGCAGGCATATATAGAATAACAAATTCTTTCACTAACGAATATCAATTTGTAAACCAAGGTGCACCAGTAAATGGCATGCATATAACAGGCAACTGTTTAGATTGGACTGCACTCCCAGTTAATGCGCAACAAACAAAATGGGCATTATCAACAATAGGAAGTGGTGAAAACGTGTTTACACAGCACCCAGAAATTGTTTTGGAAGATTATAATAGTCGAATCTCAAATGTTAGTTATGATACATTGAAAATGCATGTGTTATCAGGCTATAATTTTGAAGGTATAGACGGATTCGTGCTAGAAGTTTTCTTTAAAGAAAACTCAAAGTCAAATCTAAAAGTCGCAACATTCTGTTTTTCCGCTGATTTGCAAACACAAACACCTGTGTTTAATCCGTCACCTGTTATGCTATCTGAAAAAATGTACGATAAATATCTTACATTCAGTATGCCATCATTGGAGTTTATACAAACAGAATATTGGCAAAATCCTGATAATGCTACAGGTTTTGAATATAACTATACGCATCCAACAATTGCACAAAACACAAACCCAGGTGGGATTGTTAAAGATTCACCAATTTTCTTTACATTACATGAATTGGTGAATGTTGAAACAATAAATGATGTAGATTATTTCGATGTTAGAAATCAAGTAACTGCATCAGTTTTATGCACTGATAATTTTTCAAATTTACAATGTGTTGTTAAAGAAGGTGCCGATGGTGATTACTTTGAATACTATCCAACATGGCAAGGAACATTTATTGACAATTACATAAATAATCTTAACTCAACAGGAAATAATGATTGGACAGTAGTTAACGAAATTAGGGTTCTTGAACAAGTTGGTGTTGATGTAAATCAAACAGCACAAATAACTCAAGTGCAAAATGAAAATTATGATACACCTAATTATTTTAGACCAATAATAAAGAATGCTGCTACTGCATTTTCATTTACAATTTATTATGTAATGAAATTCTTTAACAGAGCAACTTCCGAACAAATTATTAGAACTGCAAGTTTAACATCACTCGAACCATCGAAATATGGAAAAGGATTGATGAAAATAAATATTGATGTTTCAATAAAACCGTTAAAAGTATATAATAAAGTCATCAATCTTAAACGATTACAAGGAACAACTGCTGCTGTAAGTAAACCAATGCCGGTATCGACAAAATACGTTGATGTGTATACTGACAGATATAATGTTGCATTAAATGTTGAAACATCTGAGGTAAAAGATACAAAAATATTTTATGGTCAAGGTGAGGTTACTATTTACATCAGCAAATTCGATAATGTTATACAGTTTGCAATAGTATCTTTAGTAAATGGCAGTTACATACCAAAAAATATTACTAATCTAAATTTATTTCTTAATATAATTTTAGATAATGGACAAGTATTAAGTTTTCCTATGGAGAAAACGAATGGACAAAATGGCGAATGCAAAGCTTTAATAAAACGTGAAGATTCTCAAAAAATATTAAAACAAATAAAAGAAAAATCTTTTTACATTGTATCAGTTGCTGATAGTTCATCATTGGAAACACTTATATATCATGGCAAATTTAAAGATTCTAATGAATATAATCCGTTAGATGCAAATCAGCCATTTATTGATTTTATGAAAGAATGGGAAGCACGTTTAAATGCAATGAAACTTTTATTGGCTTCAGAATATTCAAAATTAGAACAAGATAGATTTATGTTGGCAAAACAGTCAGCTGAATTGCAAAAACAATTAACTGCTATTCTTAATGCGATATCTTTATTGTCTGCTTCACAACAACAAGCAATTAAAAATGCATTACCATCAACAATTGCACAAGTAAGTACTAGTACATTAACTAACGGTATTGCAATATCTAAAGATCCCGCAATTATAACAGGTGGAACAGGTAATGGTTCAAGTTCATCGGCAAATCAAACAGTTGTTGACGATACGAATAAAATTAATAAGACAATTGTACCACCAGGCGGTAATAACACGGGTAATAATGATAACGGTAGTAATATCGGTACATCAGGTGCAAATGCAACAACGAATGGAACAGCAACTGATAGTTCAACAGGTTGCGGAAAATAAGTAGAACAATATGATTTTAAATGCAAAGAACAATAATTTTAGATTAGAAATTCCAAAGGAATTTTTTTATAAAGATGTAACTGAAAAGTATGAATTTTATTTGAATCGACTTCCAGTTCCGTACGATAATATTCCAGATTTTGTAAATGCAAGTATACAAGGAGTTTCGTTTCCCGCTGCTGCTGGACCTACTGTTGACCAAACGTCATTTGAAGATCCTATTAAATGGAGAGGTCGAGGTAAATTAGAAAGATGGCTAACTAGAGAATTTTCGATAACATTCAAATTATATGAGGGATATATAAATTACTGGATTATGTTTGAACAACTTCAAAAGTTTTATTCATACGACCAAACAAATTATATGTTAAATGATTTCGTATTACAATTTTTAGATAACACGGGATTTGAATTAATTGCATTCAAATTTGAAAAGATAATATTCACAGGCATTTCTGCTTTAGATTTATCATTTTCTAGTAACACACCTGAATTTAAAACATTTACATGCGACTTTGCATACAATTACCCACACATAATAAAAAGATTAGATTAAAATGAAAGATTTTAAAGAAATAGTAGCAGAAGATAAGCCATTATTAGAAGGCGAAATGGTACAAGGTTTAACGCCAATAGAATTAAAAGAAGCTGAAATAGTTTATGTTAAGTTATTAGAACATCTTGAAAATGGTGGAACATTAGATAATATGGACGAAGGACTTTTTGGTTCAATTGTTGGCGGTATTGCCGGTGCAGTTGCAGGTCCTGCAATTGGAAAAGCAATTTGTCATGCATTAGGTATAACACAAGGAATTTTGTATGATACATTAACATCTCGTCTTGTTACAACTGCATTAGGTGCTGCGATAGGCGGCCGATAGTATTCACGCACATATTGTGCAAAACAAATTAAATATGAATGAAATTTTTATAGGACTTGACTATTCAAGAACATCAAGCGCAATGACAGTTATAAGCGATTCTGGCATTAAGTCATATGCGTTTCCTCGACGTGGCAATATTAAAGATAAATATGTTGAAACATTTGAATCTGCAGAAGTAACAGTTGAAATAATGGAACATACTGATGCATTTACAAATTTGGATAATATGGAGTGTTCATATAGTTATGATGCCGAACTATTAGCTGATAATATTTGTAAAGCAATTGGAAAAATTGCAAATGGACAAAAAATACATATAGGATTAGAAGGATTATCGTTTGCAAGTACAGGATCTTCAATATTGACATATGCAGGATATCATTTTGTTTTGCGATATGTTTTAGTAAAAACATTAGGTATTAAATACGAAGATATCCATATCTTTTCGCCAGGTACTGTTAAGAAAACAGCAGGTAAAGGCAATTATAAAAAACCTGAAATGATAGAAGCATACATACGTTCAGAGTTTTTTGCGGAAATGAAGTTACAACAACATTTAATTTCACATGTAGAATTATTTCAATCGCCAAAAGCAAAACATTGGGCAAAACCTATTGATGATATTGTCGATTCTTTATGGGTTGCTAAATGTTTATACGATAAAATACAAAATGATAAAGAAAAAAAGACAAAAGAAACTAAATAACTATTCTATTTGTAAATGATCATACAACGATCATGGATGAACTTTTAATAACTTTAAGTATACAACTATACAAATAAAACTAATTCATTATCTTGTATATAAATTCTATAAAACTAAATATAAAATGACACTTACAGAAGAACAAAAAACACGAGCACTTGAAATATTTACATCATTTGTTGAATTGCAAAAAGAAATTGATGCAAATCAAGAAAAATTAAATAACCTTTCAACTGTTCAACAGCAGTTGTCAGAAAAAGTTGAACAGATTCGTACATCAGAAGTTGAATGGATGCACAAGATATCTAAAGAAACAGGTATCGAAATACCTGAAATAAGTAAGCATGTTGGAAACTTTATATTATCTGAAATCGAAAAGCTAAAGAAATAATCACAAAAAATGAAACTATTTATTTCTTGTGTATACAAATATTAGAGAATAAAATAATACTTAACAAAATTGCCCTCCTTTAAATTCATTGTCTTATAATACATTGTTAGTTCTCTACTAACTAATCTAAATTATAACTAAAAAAAACTAAGACAATGGAAGAAAACTATTCAGACCTCTTCAATCTCGGAGCAAGCGACTTCGCAGAACCAACAAAATCAGGCAAAGGCGAAATCGAACGCTACAAACCAGATGCCAAATCAGGCAAAGACAACGTGTATAAATCAGTGGTAAGATTCTTACCTTGGCACGCAGACCCAAAAAAATCAATCATGTCAAAATGGACAGCATGGCTAGTGGATCCTATTTCAGGCGACGGTAAATATGTTGATTGTCCTTCAACTGTAGGTAAAAAATCTTTACTACAAGACATCTATTGGAAATTACGCAAATCAGAATCAGTTGCAGAACAAGAACTTGCAAAATCTTTTTCAAGACGTCAAACTTTTGCTTCTTTAGTACAAATCATCAAAGATGATAATCAACCTGACCTTGTTGGGAAAATTTTAGTATTCCCATACGGAATAAAAATTCACAACAAAATCATGGCGCAAATTAAACCAGAATTTGGAAAACCACATATTCCATTCGATTTATTTGAAGGTCGTCCTTTCTTAATCAGCATCTCGTTAATTTCTGGCTACAACAATTATGACAATTGTACTTTCCTTGACGAAAAATTGCCATTCTCAATCAATGGTGAATCAATGGAAAAAACACCTGCCAATTTACAAAAAATTGTTGAATACTTGAAAGAAAACACACCTGATTTAGGTAAATATGATTTCCGTGAATGGGACGAAGAAACAATCGAATTCGTTAACACAGTTATCAAAAACACTGTACCTAAAGGTAAAATAATCGAAGGTCTTCAAACTGGAAATGCAAAAGCTGCAAGTAATGCACCTGCTGGAAAATCAAACATTTCAATAGGTGAACCAAAAACTGTTGCTGCACCTGCTGCTCCTAAAGCAACACCTGCTCCTGCTCCTGCTCCTTCAATTCCTGATGTAAATGAAACTGAAGATTTTAATATCGATGATATTAACTTCGATGACAACATGGCAGATGAAGATTTATACGATAAATTATAATCGTATCTAACAATTCAAAAACGGCCAGACAACACAATGTTCTGGCCGTTTTTTCTTATAAACTCTTAAATTCTCTAACATGACACTTAACTTAACACCTACAGATTTCAATAAAGAAGTCGACGATACACAATTTCGCAAAAAAATAACAGGTCTAGTAGATGAAATACTCAGAGAACGACATAGCGAACACGAAAAACAAAAACCATATCCTCGAGAAGAACGATATAACTTCGCCTGCCCATATTGCGGAGACTCATCAAAAGATGCAACTAAAAAACGTGCAAACATATACTATAAAGGATATGGCTTTCATTGTTACAATTGCAAAACACACACTTCAATAGAAAAATTTTTATCTGACTTTGGCAAAGCTCTCGATTCGTCAGAAACTATATATGCAAGAAATGTCCATTCTGAATCAGTTTCAAAATTTGTTACATCAGAAAAATCTGTTGATATTTCATATTTCATAGATCCCACAATTTTAGAAAAATATGCAATACCAAAGGCTGCAATATTTAAACATTGGAATCTAACAGAAATTGATGCACCAGAAAATGGATGGATTAGAAAATATTTAAAAGATAGACACCAAACAAATAATAATGTATTTGGTTGGGACAAAAAATTAACACGTCTATTTATATTCAATTTAACATTAGAAGGTAAAGTATTAGGGTTTCAAGTTAGAAATTTTAAAACAGAACCTAAATATGTTACGCATACATTGGAAATGATTTATAAGAAAATGGAAATTGCAATTCCTACTGATAAATTATTTGAAGAATCTTCAAAGTTATCTTTCATATTTGGAATTTCAACAACCGATTTTTCTGAAATGATTACAATAACCGAGGGACCTTTGGATTCATTCCTTATCAGAAATGCAATGAGTGCATGCGGTTTGGAAAATGAATTCCCATTTGATATTTCAAACAAACGTTATATGTATGATTATGATTCAGCAGGAACAAGTAAAGCACTTGAAAAAATCAAAGAAGGCGAATCTGTTTTCTTATGGAAGAAATATATAGCTGATATTGGCATAAATATATACAAAAACAAATTAGATTACACTGATGTTGTAACTATAGCAAAATCAACAAAGATAAATCTATTGCCAATAAATGGGTTTTTCTCTGATAGCAAATATGATGCTTTCTATATTTAAAATAAATAAAATATGTTTCAACAAATTTGGCATATGATAACTAAAAAAACAAAACAAGAACCTGTTACTCAACATACAGAAGAAGATTTTGAAAATGAACTTGATGAATACTTAAAACCAAGACATTATCTTATGGGCGTTGATGTTGCACAAAAAATAGAAGAAGAAGTACCTGAAATTAAATACACGGCAGGCGAAATTAAATTGAAGAAGAAAGTCGAAGTAATAGAAATAACATATGGAAGAAATAAACAAAAATCAGGAAAACTCTTCTGAAAAAGATAAAGAATCAATTACTGCAAGATTTGATAGAGAACGTCGTGAATGGCAAGAAAAAATAGCGGGCTTAACACAACGTATGTATGATATGGGACAAGTATCAGATGTGTTGGTTGATGTTTTATCACAACGGCAGGTTGCTCTTGAATACACGCATACATTAATGCAATTAATAACAGGCATTAATGCAAAATTGAAAAAATTAAAAAAAGAACGTTTTATTTACTATACGCAAGAAAGCGATTACCGATTAGACAAAGAACCTAGAAATATGTTTATTGATGTTGATTTGGAAAAACATGTGAAAACACTTGAAACATTTTCAACGCATTTATCATATATGAGAGGAACTGTTGATTCGCTAGATCATATGTATTACGGTATAAAATGGCGAATTGAATTAGAACAATATAGAAGAAAACAACATTAAGATTATGACAACAGAAAACGAAACAACAAAAGAAAAAGATATTTTGGAAGGAAAACGAATAGGACTTGATTATCTGCATACACACCCATCAACACAACGAATGCTATCAGTCGATGATGAGCATGTAATTGTTGATAGAAAAGATTATGAAGAAGTTATACGTTTTTTACGCAAAATTCAATACCAAAACAAAGCCGAAGAATTGCGGTTTTACTAAAATAAACTAAATTAATCTGATGAAAGCTCAAGTAACCGAAGATGGAAACTTTATACAACTTACTGAATATACGAAACAAGAAATAGACCAAATAAGATTTTCATTTAAAAGAAGAATACAAAATTGGAGATTCCACCCACTCGTTAAAAAGAAAATATGGGATGGATATATCGCATTTATAGATAAATATAATCGAATACCTATCGGTTTATGGAATGAACTTAACGTATGTTGCAAAAAGTTTGAATTTGAACTTGACATAGAAGGATTCGATTCAATTGTTGACCCAGAGTTAACACCCGAAATATTTGAAGCATGGGTATGGGATTTTTTCAAAGATCATCCTAAACATTGCAAAGGCGGTCCTAAAGAAATTAGAGATTACCAAATAAGTTCAGTTTACAACATTTTAAAATTTAAACGTTCAAGTTCAGAAATTGCAACGTCTGCTGGTAAAACATTAATGATATTCATGATGTTTGCTTATTTGCTTGATTCTAAAAAAGCAAGCAGATACATGATTGTTGTACCTAATACTTCATTAATCATTCAAACAATGGAAGATTTTGAAGAATACAATAATGGAAAACTTAAATTTACAATTCAACCAATACATGGCGGGACAGATAAAAGAAAATCTGATGCTGCATGTGTAATAGGAACGTTTCAATCTTTGGTTAAACGTGACGCTGATTGGTTTGATGGCGTTGACGTTGTTTGTGTCGATGAAGCGCATTACACAAATAGCGCATCAGTTAAAACTGTAATTTCAAAATGTAAAGATTTGAGATACAGTTTTGGTCTATCAGGAACACTTAAAAAAGAAGAAGATAGTGCAGACCATTTTACATTACAAGCATATCTTGGTCCGTTTGTAAATGACGTATCTGCAAAATTCTTAATTGATAATTCATATGCAACAAAAGTTGCTGTTAAAGTTATTCAAATGAAATACCTTGAAATCGAATTAAGACAAAAGTTAAAAGATTTGCGTGAACGTCGTTCAGAATTCGAAGGTTCAGAACTATTAAATATCGAAAAGAAAGTAGTAATTGAAAGCAGAAGAAGATTCAATTACGTTTGTGGATTTGTTGCAAAATCAACACGAAATTCATTGGTATTATTTTCTGACATCAAATACGGTTATGGACGTAAAGTTTATGATTGGTTAAGAAACAATACTGATAAAGAAGTTTATTATGTAGATGGTGGAACTGCTATACATCTTAGAGAAAACTATTTTGAAAAAATGAAGAATAACGACAACATTATTCTTGTTGCTTCATTTGGTACATTAAGTACAGGTATCTCAATCAATAACATATTTAACATTTTCATGTTAGAAAGTTATAAGTCTGATAGAATCATTAGACAAACAATCGGCCGTGGAATGCGATTGCATGCTGAAAAGGAAAGAGTAACAATTTGGGATTTTGTTGATGATTTTACATTAGGCGATGAAAACTATTTGTTGAAACATGGTAAAGAAAGAATACGTACTTATATTGCTCAAGGTTTCCCACATAAAATATACAAGGTTACATTTTAAATATATAAAATAAAATATCTTGTATGAATAACAAAAGAATTCTTTCTATAGATGAATTTGTTGCTAAAATGAAGGCTGATAATGAATCGCCAACAGGAGAGCAAACAAAACCCACGCATATAGAGGAAGAGGAAGTAATAAAACCAAAAACAAATCTTCCTGAATTGAAAAAAGGCAATATCGTAGAGGATAGATATGGTAATCGTTACGAAGTATGCGAAGTAACAAAAGATTTTTCTGTTGCTGATACTGTTGACGATTGGGAACAAATCAAAAAGTACAAAGATGATAAAGATGTAACTTTTGTAATTGTTTGGGCTAAAGAAAGCAAAGAGAAAAAATTTGTTTTTGTTTATGGCGTAGTTGATGATTATGCTGTAAGAAAAATTGACACTAAACATGTTGATGAAGAAGATAAATTAACAAAAGTTTATAAAGAAGTTTGCAATCGAATTGATGATACAGAAGTATTGGCTGATTTTAAGAAACGATGGAGAAAATTCATGGATCTTGTAAGAGGCGGAAAAATATCTAATGAAAAACATATCATGTTAGAAATACTTGACGATTTTAAAATGACAGACGTTGTTAAGAAAAACGAAAAACCTAAAGTTGAAGAAGAAACAAAAATAACAAAACATACACTAATTAACGAAGGCGAAGATGTCAAACCTGCATTAGGTGATATGATTGAAAAAAATGTATATGAAGTTATTTTTAAAGGTATTACATATTATGTTCACCCAAAAAATGGCGATACAGAAGTTATTGCATTTACAACAAAAGATTTAACAACAGCAGTTAAATTAGGTGATAAAGATTTAACGTTTAAAGTTAAAGATTTATTCGGTTTAGATAAATGGCAAACTGTAATAGTAGCTGACACTTCAGGAGAAAATTAAATTAAAATAAAATAAACAGCAATGAAAAAAATATCAGCAGTAGTTGAAAAAGTAAGAGAAGATAATCAACAATTCTTTATACTTGAAAAATACAATAACGATGTAAAAGAAAGCATGTTAAAAACGCTATCTGTATTAACTGACGAAGCAAAACGTGTAAATATGTCTGTTAACGAATACGTTGCGACATTATCACAAATTTGCAAATAATTCGTGAATATATAATAAAAATTTATATAATATGAAAAGAAAAATATTATCTATTGACGAATACGTTCAAAAAGAAAAAATGTTTGAATCTGAAGTTTCTGAATTGGAACTTTTAGAAGAAGCAGAAAGTCTAAAGGACCAATACAAAAAACATTGGCATTCAACTTTAGATTCTTTTGGTGTTTCGCATATGTCTCAATTGCATCACACAAAACGCAGTGAATTTTTTGCAAAAATTAAAGAAGGCTGGGTTAAAGGTGTTGGACCAAAAAATGCAGCTAATACTATTGATGAGGAAGATGAAACTATTGATGATAATAAATATTTAGCAGCAATTGCAAAGAAAAAAGAAACTGCTGATAAATTACAAGCAATGCAAAAAGCTCTTGAAGAAGAAGCATTAAAACAAAAAACACCAGCAGATTTACAAAAAGAACTTGATGAGTTAGATAAACAAATCAAAAAATATAAAGGTCCATTATCTTTAAGAGAATCAGCAATTCTTGAAGCTGATATAAAAACAGACGAAGAATTCAAATCTTGGGCTGAAGAAAAATTGAAAAAAATGCACGGTGATAAATACGACCAAGCAAAAGCTGACGAAACTATCACTGGATTATTAAAGAAAAAATCAGACGATGATTTAGACTACGGTTCAATCATTGGAATGTTAAATAAATAAAAAATAAATATCATACAATGAAAAGAAGAATCTTATCAATCGACGAGTTCGTAAATGAACAATTACAAGCAGATAAATTAGCTGAAGAACAAGCAATTTTAGAAGGCACTATTAATTCTGATGAAGAATTCAAATCTTGGGCTGAAGAAAAATTGAAAAAAATGCATGGCGATTCATATGACCAAGCAAAAGCTGATGAAGTTATCACAGGTTTGTTAAAGAAAAAATCAGACGATGGTTTAGACTATGGAGCAATCATCGGTATGCTAAATAAATAATTAGCATTAAACATATTAAAGCAGTATTCGAGAGAGTACTGCTTTTTTCATTTTATTATTCTGAATATATAATAAAATAATCAAAAAAGCAGCATGGCAATACAATTAGGCAAACTAAAAACGCTTGAAGAATTCATTACATTAGGTTTAAGTGACCAATTCGACAAGAAAATTATTTTCATCAGACAAGGAGCAGATCTTGCAGCATTATCAGGAGATACATCAGAAAGAGAAGCAGCAATCAATAAAGCAGCAATTGACCAATTGTACATATCATATTACACAGCAACAGATGTAAAACGTGATGATATCATTATACCTAGAAATCTGCCAGTTATTTATTATGGCGGTAATTCAAAGGAATCTTTACAATTTATTAATAAATTTAATGTAAATCCAAAAAGAATGTATAATCTTCCTGAACCAATGTTAAAATCAGGCGATAAAGTACAATTCTCGAAAATATTTGCAAATTGCGATTGGCTTCCAAAAACAGTTTTTAAACGAGAAGAAGCAATCGAAGGTGCTGTGGGATTTCCTGTTATCGCAAAAATAGCAAAAGGACATTCGGGATTAGGCATAAAAAAAATTGATACAGCAGCAGATCTTAAAAAAGAGCCTGAAACATTTGAATTAAGAGGAGAAGAAAAATCATTTGATTTATATTCTCAATTCATTGATTTTGATAGAGAATACCGATGCGTATTTTTAAATGATAAATGTTTTATTATAAATGAACGTGTACCAACAATAAAAGAAGACCAATCAATACGAACAAAAAAAGTTGATGAAAAGGTAAAATTCATATATGCATATCAAGATATGAATAAAATTCCTGATGATTTCATGAATGAGATTTATCGAATATCTGGTGAAGTACGAAAAGAAATTGAACTTGGCCTTTGGTCTTTGGATGTGGTTGTTGATAAACAAGGTAAAATATGGGTACTTGAAACGAATAGTGCAACAGGATTAGGAAGTGTAAAACTTTGTGAAGTATACATGGAAGTTTATAAAGATTTTTACCGAAGAGAATTGCCAGATTCGTTCAAAGAAGAACTTTGGAGAAAATATATGTCACAAGGTCATTCAATTTATTGGCCTGAATACAAAGAAGAAATATTATCTTCAAAATGGCCAATGGATTATGAAGGAATATTAGCAAAATATCCAATCATAGATGAATACGGCAAATAAATATTTAAAGACTGGCCTTTTTAAAACATCTAAAAAGGAAAACGAAAAACGATTGCCGATTCATCCGCAACACTTATTATCATTGATAAGTTATAATTTAATATCTTCAATTTATCTAGAAGAAAATTACGGAACAAATTTCGGAATTCCTGATGAAGATTTTATAAAAGCAGGTTACAATATTGTATCTCGTGATTCTTTATTTGAAATGTGTGATATGATCATATTGCCAAAACCTGTAATTGACGATTTAAAACAAATGAAAGACGGCCAAATTCTTTGCGGTTGGTCTCATGCAATTCAACAATTTGAAATCGCTGAGATTGCAATTGCAAAAAAATTGACTTTAATTGCATGGGAAGAAATGCATACATGGAATAATGGAGAAAAATCATTGCACATATTTTATCGAAACAATGAACTTGCAGGATATGCAGGTGTTATTCATTATTTAGGATTACAAGGTTTAGACGGAATGTACGGACCTAGAAAAAAAGTATCTATTTTAGGATACGGCTCTGTCAGTAAAGGTGCAATTTATGCATTACAAGGACGGGGATTTAATAACATTCATGTATTCACAAAACGCCCTGTTCATTTAATAGCAGATAAAAACCCAGACGTATATTATAACCAAATGATTAACTTTCCTGAAACTGATTACCTTTCAGTTATTTCAACAGAAGGAAAAATATCACATCTTATCGAAGAACTTCGAAGTAGTGATATCATAGTTAATGGCGTATTGCAAGATGTCACCAACCCAATGATGTTTATATCTAATATAAAACAAGCAAATTCTCTAAAACAATTTACATCAATAATTGATATAAGTTGTGATGAGAACATGGGATTTTATTTTGCAAAACCAACATCATTCGATGATCCTACATTTAAAGTAGGAAAAAATATAACATACTATTCAGTTGACCATTCGCCATCTTATTTATGGAATTCAGCAACACGAGAAATTTCTTTAAGTTTAATTCCATACATAGAAACGCTAATGATTGGCGAAGAATCATGGTCAAATGATTGTACGATAATGAACGCAATAGATATTTGCAGTGGCAATATTCGTAACGAAAAAATATTAAAGTTCCAAAATAGAGAATTTAATTATCCTCATAACATAATCAAGTAAAAAATAAATAAAAACATATTATGAAAAATAGAATACCATCATTGAATGAATTTATATTCATAGAAAAATCGAATGCAATTAATGAAGCAATTGAGGAATCAGGACTTGAGTTTGCAACTCGTCACGGTCTTGAAAAAACAACTACATTTAAAACTTATTTAAAAGGTGAAATAAGAACAGTATGTTCATTGTTTCATTATGAAGCAGGATGGCCAACAGCAGGATTGCGATATACATACTTTGGAGATGAAGCACCAGTTGAAAAATTTAAAGAAGTTATTAAATCTGCAACTACATATTTAAAAACAGGTGTTGCATCTGCACCTATTATTGAATTTGTTGCATTTTTATACACTGATGCTGCGCCAGGCGGAAGATCGCAAGGTCCTTTGTCAGATGCAATAAAAAGAATAGAACCTGAATTTAAAGCAGCAAATAAAGATTTACCTGCAATGAGAGATGCATTAACAAATATTATAAATGTATTAAAATCATGGACATCTGATGCAGCTGCATCGTTATTAAATGTAGCAGTAGCTGTAGCAAGAAAGACAAGTTATTCTGCCTATGCTGGTTCAGATTTTACTAAAGTATTAACAATGACGCTAGACGGACTTAAGAAAAATAAAGTAAAAGTTACACCTACATCAAAAATTGAAATTGATAAAAATAACACAAGCATTAGTAGTGACACTATTCATAACTCTATCGGTTTTGTTCAAATAGATACACAAAGATGGTCATCGGTTGTTACTGTTAAAGTTGATGGCAAAGAATTCATAGCAGGTTCTTTTGAAAATCAATCTGCATACGGCCGTTACTAATAGAAAATATGAGAATTAGAAGATTTTCAAGTATGTCAGAATCTAATTATCCACATAATATAATTCAATAAAATGAAAATAGAAATAAGCAAACTTAAAACGCTGGAACAATTTATTAATGAAACAAATAAAAATGGAAATTTTGTTGTTAGTTACAGTGGCAAATTTCAGCCTTTTCATATCGGGCATTTCGATATATATGAACAATTAGTTGCAAAATTTGGCAAAGAAAATGTATACATAACAACCGGAGATCTTAATCAATCTGAAGTAGGCAAGGCAGCGTATGACGATAATCATTTCTTGTCTTTTGATGAGAAAAAATTGATAATGACAAAAATGTTTAAAATACCGCCATCAAAAATTGTTAAAGTAAAAAATACTTATGCACCTACCGAATTGCTTACAATGTTTACAAAAGATACTGCATTGATTACTGTTCTTGGTGGTAAAGATGCTGAACGATTAACAAGAGGAAAATACTTTGACATATACAATGACAATGTTGAACTTGATGGATATGAAACAAAAGGATATATCTATGTACAAGAAAATTCGCCATCTGTTAACATGAGTGCAACAGAAGTACGCAACTATTTCAGAGATAATAGCCACGCAATAAAAGATAAAGAAAATTTCTTTAAAAAAATATACAAGAAACTAGATGCAGGCATTTTTAATTTATTGAATACTAAATTAAATTCAATAAAAGAATCTAATGAAACGCATCCTGCCGTTTGTAAAGATTACGCGGAATATTATCCGAATGGATGGAAAGACTTGGATGGAATGTTTATGGGTCCAAATGCATTTAAAGGTTTTGCAGGAATTGATGAAGGCGGCGCATTCGGTCATCTTGAACATGTTTATGATGATTTGACAATTACATTTGGACAAATGAAAGAAATTATAAATCTTGGACTTTCAGGCAAATTAGAGAATACCGTTGAAAAAACTGATGGCGTTACAATTGCAATTAGTTACAAAGATGGAAAAATTGTTACAGCAAGAAATAAAGGTGAATATAAGAATTTTGGTGAAAACGCAGTTGATAAAAATGCGTTAATGGCAAAATTTGCAGGTAGAGGACCTATTGCTGATGCATATAACCTTGCATTCGATGATCTTGAAGATGCAATAAAAGATCTTAACAAAAAAGATCTTGAAAGTATATTTAAAAATGGAAAATGCTTCATGCATCTTGAAGTAATCTATTCGCCTGCAATGATTACGGTACCGTACAATACAAACTTAATGGTATTTCATAACGTGACTGAATATGATACAGCCGGCAATCCATTATCACAAGATCGTGCAGCGGCAGATAAGCTTGCAAAAATGATAGCAGATATTAATAAAGATATCGAAAAAACATTTAAAATACAAGGCTCGCCTTATGTTAAATTAAAAGATGGCGTAAATTTTGATAAAGAAAAAACGTATTTCAATGCAAAGGTTGATGAAATAAAAGCAAAATGGAATTTTAAAGATAATAACACGTTCTTAGATTTTTATACTGCTGAATGGAAAGATAGAATATTAAAAATGGGTTATTCATTAACAGATGTTCAATTGGCAGGTTTGATTGGCCGATGGCTAACTGATGACAAATCATTTAGAATAAACAAAGATAACATTCCTGATGAAAAAACATTAGCATGGGCCAAAGATTTTGAAGCAAAGGACGCCGCAAAAATAGGTGGCGAAATAAAAAGAATCGTTGGAACAATTTTTGTACAAGTAGGTGTTGCAATAATTAAAAGTTTACAAACAATACTTGCGCCAAATCCTGATGCATCACTTAATCAATTAAAAGCTGACTTTAATAAAGCAATAGACGATATAAATAAATCAGGCGATGAAGGCGCTTTAGCAAAATTGAAAATTCATTTACAATCATTGGAAAATGCAGGTGGCATCGATGCAATATTTCCATCTGAAGGCATTTGTTTCAATTATGGTGGAAGATTGTTCAAATTAACAGGCGCATTTGCACCTATACACCAAATAATTTCTGCATTAAAATTTTAAATTATTATGAACCGAAGAATACCTAGTCTAGACGACTATATAAAAGAAAATTCAATATATGAATACACTCTTGGCATAAAAACTGAACCGCATTATCCAATTTATATAACTATGCATTACTATACGAATGACCAAGACAGAAAATACGCATACGTATGGGAAGATAAAGATGATGCAAATAAAGATGCACGTACAAGTAGCGGACCGCACATTGTAACTGCACATAAGATAACGTCATTCGATGATATCGAAAAATTACGAAAAACTTATAATTTGAAGAATTTGTTCAAAACTGAAGATTCTGTTTTTGCAGATGTTATTCAAAAAGGAAAAACAAGATAAAAGTAAGAAAGCCCACTGTTTAAGAGGGCTTTTGTCTATTACGCTGGACACGAACAACAGGGTGGGATTAGACGGCAGTGGTGCTTTCTATTTTTATTTTCTTCCATATTTTCTTTTGTGCCATTACATCAAGTGGCAAAATTTTATCCTTGTGCTTAAGATTCATATAAAATAAGCTTACAACATATTTGCCTAAAAGCAAATGTTTTAATCTATTGGGATCTTCAAAATATTCAAGATGTGCCATTTCTAAATCACCCATCATATCTTTTAAAATCGAAATTCCTAACGATTTATTTTCAACAGAAACAGTACTAACTTTTTTTAATACTGCTAATAACAAATAGTAGTTTGCTTCCGCATCACTACCTTCTTTGTAATTTGCCCAATCTTTAATGCTTATTTCGCTCATTTTTTATTAGAATATATAATTATATATTTATTTTAAACAGAGAACAAACATTATGGGCGTAGAAACACTATCCGATTATTTGCAACAAAATGGCAAAGAAAAATTAATTGAATTACTTACAGAAAGTAAAGTAAGTATAACAGAAAAAATAAATGCACATCGTGTATCTATTTTAAAAGACAGACTTAACAACGTTGAATTTTATGCAAAGAAAAAGTCTGAACCCATCAAAACATACGACAGAATATTATCTGACCTGTATGAAGATTTCATAACGCATTTAATTGCAAACAAAGAAAACATTCCACAAGGAACGTTCAATTTTTATTTTGTAGGCCATGATTTAGATGTAATATACACAAAGAAACCTGAAAGTATGTTATTGCTAACAGATATGAGTTTTCCGAAATCAAAAACAAAGGTAAATGATTCATTGGAAGTTGTTGCGAAACAATTGAATGTAGCATGTCAGCCAGTGGTATTTGAAGGCAAGCTAATGAAACGAAAACACATTAAAGATATTGTCAATTACATTGAGAATGGAGGCATTCTACCTGAGATAATGCACAATTTATTTGGTGATAACGCAACAAGTATGTCATTAAATAAATCCGATTTAATAGAAGGATACATTTTCAAAATAAATGATAAACTTTATAAATTAGAAGACAACAGATTTGAACGTAAGGTATTTCCAAAGGTAAATACATCTGGTTATGAAATGCTTATAATGGAACTATCGGATTTTGTATCGCAATTAGATTTTACAGACATACACGTTGACGCAAAAAACAAAGATATGAAATTTGCAAATTTTATATGCGAAGCATTTAATCGTTTTATAGAAGAATCTGGTGATTCAATTGAAACAATGCTAATTAATCCACCAGCATTCATAAGTTCAACAGGTTCGCTTGGGATACGATACATATCGAATCAAAAAACTAAAAAATATTTGAAAGATGAAAGATATGAATATCTTTTAAGAATATTTTTAACGATATTTAATAAGCCTCTTTTTGAACGAGGATTGTTAAATGCAGAGTTTATCGAAAAACATAATAAGTTAGTAAAACAAATACAAGACTATATTCTTACAAAAGATAACATTTTTGACTTTAATCAATTTACAAAGTTTAGAAATAAATAAGAATATATAAATAAATACAAAAATAAGATTATACACATGAACTTTAAAAAGACATCACGTTTAAATGAATCAGTTGACGTAGAGAGAAAAGAATTTACTCGACCATCGGAATTGATTACATCGAATGCCAACGCAATTCTTGCATACGTAAAAAAATGCGGAAGTATTGCTGAAAGTACATTATCAATATTCATTAATGGCTTGAGCGAAACAACAACGAATACTCCATTGGGTTGGGTTTACGAAAATAGCAAATATTTCCAACGTACAAAAAATGGACAAAATTACTTTGTATCTTTAAATGAACTTGGTAATAAAGTTCTTGCAGAATCTTCAGCAACAGAGGATGTATATATCGACATTATTGGAGAAGGTGCATTAGCAACAGTAAAAAGAAAATACACAGACTTGCATCCTGCAAAAACTGCACAAATTGCAACACCTGTTAGAAATAAAGTATTAGCGCATATCGCAGAATCTGGTAAAATTGAAAGATCTGCTTTTATAGCATATATAAAACAAATGAATGAAGAATCTGGCAGAAAAACAACTTTTGCTTGGGTTCGACAAAACGCGCATTTATTCAAAGTAACAGAAGACAAAGAAACAAAACAAAAATTCTTTGAATTATCTGCTTTTGGGGTACGCGTATTAAACAGAACAACAATTAATGAAAATGTTTCATTAGAAGAAATTTTATTAGAAGATTATTCAGATTCGTTAATTAAAGCAATTGCAAAACAACAAGGAATTGATGTTGCTGCATATAACATGGACCAATTAAAAATTGGTATGGAAGTTGTATTACTTGCAAATGGTTCTGCTGCAGGCGAAGATGCCGATGTTACTGGCAACGACCCTATTCAAACATTAAGAATTGTTATTGGAAATTTAAAACGAGATTCAGAATTTTATACAAAAGCTAAACCTGATAACTGGGGTGCTGAATTTTTCAAAGCAGCTGCTGAATCTGAACCTACATCAATTGATACAACAGCTGAACAACCTGCTGCTGGTACAGATGGAGAAACAACATCAGATATTAAAGTGCCTGGTTTAGATCCTGCTGGTTCTGACCAAACTGCTACTGATAATACAGGTGATACGTCAACAGAAAAACCTGTAGATGGTGAACCTGCCGCTGAAAAACCGGTCGATACAAATACCGATGTTGAAGGAACTGATGCTGATAAAGCACCTGCGCCTGATGCTGACGACAAAACTGTTCCTAAAACTGATGACGAAACTAAAGCTGATAAATCTGTAGAACCAATAAATACTGATGACACTGGGACTAAAGCACCTGATGTTAAAGTTGATGATACAGATCCTGCCAATGCAGATGTTGCAAAACCAAAAACAGGTGAACCTGACCAAATCCCAGGCGGTGTATCTGATAGAAAATCAATTGCCGATATTGCAAACAAACATAGCGTTTCAGAAGATGGCATATTCAAAGAATTAGAAGTAGGTAAAAAAGTTGAAATCGAACATACTGATGACATTAAGAAAGCTGCAGAAATTGCACGAGATCATTTATGGGAAGATCCTAAATATTATTCAAAATTAGTTGCTGACGGTTTATCTGATGAAGAAGATGCAATAAAACTTGCAAAAGAATTGTTAGGTGTTGAACCTAAAGCTAAACCTGCAGCTGAACCTGCAAAACCTGTTGAAGAACCTGCAAAACCAGCAGAATCAACAGTTAAAGATGAAGAAGTTAAACCAACGCCAACTGCTGACGCACCAAAAGTTGAAGAACCTAAGGAAGAACCTAAGGAAGAACCTAAGGAAGAACCTAAGGAAGAACCTAAGGAAGAACCTAAGGAAGAACCTAAGGAAGAACCTAAGGAAGAACCTAAGGAAGAACCTAAGGAAGACGATGATAAAAAGTTATTAACTGACGAACAAAAAGCAGAATTAAAACAATTAATTGCTGATGCTGGAGCTGTTACCATTGGTGATGAAGAAATAACAAGATTATCAAAAGAATGGGAAATCAGTTTTGACGACCTTAAATCATATATCGAATTATTATCTGTTGAGAAAGAAGGAGAAAAAGGTGACGGTGATAAATCAAATGAATCTGTTGCTGAGATGTCAGACATTATGGAACTTGGCGAAAAATACAAATTTCCTAATGGAATAGGAACTATTTTATCGGTATCTGAAGGCGCATATTTGGTTGAATTTGAAACTGGCGTATCTACTATTAAAATCGAAACAAAAATAAATGAAACTGATGCATCAACTGTGTCGAATGTACCAGGAATGGGCAATGTATATTTACCAGGCCCAGGTTTAACAGGTTCAGGTGATAAATTTGATGACGACCAATTACCAGCAAACGCAGGTTTAAACAGATCTGGTGCTAGTCGTTTCAATATGAAACGTTTATATACTTTAGATGATTTCATCAAAAATAGTTTACAAGAATCGTAATATGCAAAAGCGTTTACTAACACTTAACGAATACATAGAACAAGAAGTACTTGCGAAAGCCATACCGACACCGTCGGCTGGCTCGCAAAAGACTTTTACCGAAATTGTTATAACATTAGAATTTCCTGTTGCTGTTGGTAATGGCAATTTTATAAAATTGCAACAAGCATTAGATACAGCATTCACAGATGATAATGATACTGACTGTAGAGTTGAACAAGAATTTGGTGAAACTGGTTCAATGACAAGAGCAATCATTCATGTCAAAGATAACCCAGGCGTACAATCAAAATTGGATAATGCAATAAGCAGTCTTGACTTTCACGCAAAATTCATCGGCGCAAATAAATTTGGAAAAAATTAAATTAAGTATGAAACAAAGAATACCAACATTAGAAGAATTTTCGTTGAACGAAAGCAAACTTGTTTTGCAATTAAGAGATGAAAGCACAAAGAAAGATTTGAAATTAAAAGATTTACCGCCTGCTCTTGTAGAAGAAATTCAATTTATACAAGGACTTGGCTGGAAAACTAGAGAAATTACAGTATGGCAAGAATACGGCAGATATTTTATTGGTTTAGGACTCAGCAGTAACAGAATATTTGCATTTGTTCCAATTATTGAACGTTACAAAAATACTGATGCAAATTTAGGGTATAGCGATTATTACAAAGAATTACATATTGATACATTAATACGTGTAAGCACTGGAACATATCAAGGCGGAACAAGTAATTTGATGTAAAAAGATAAGAAATCTGAAACTATTTAATAGTTCTGAATATATAATACAATTGAATAACCTATTAAGGTAATTAACTTTATTGATACGTTAAAACAAACAGCTGTTTATTGGTCATGTGTCCTTGTGGCATTTGAGTTATTCTTGGGGTAACGAAATGATTAGTAACTGCATAAAATAAAGTTATATTTATGTTACATTCAAATCAATGGGCTCACACGCCTAGCAAACCGTCTGCATACATTGCAGTAAACAAAAATCGTTTAAAATCTTACGATAACAAAGTTTATCTTAAGGATAGACAAACATTCCAAATCGAGTTATTCAACCCGACACAAAAAAACATTTTATCAATTATCAGTATTAATGGAACTACTTTACAAGGTGGTGGATTAATTCTTAGACCAGGCGAACGTGTTTTTCTTGAACGTTATTTAAATGAAAATCGAAAATTTTTATTTAGCACATATAATGTTTCAGGTAATTCTGCTGAAGTTGCAAATGCAATTATGAAAAATGGCAATGTTGATATTAAGTTCTACGAAGAAAAACTTCAGCCTGAAATTTGGCGAACTATAAATCAGCCAACGTACGTAGGTTCACCAACAATTTTTAACCCAGGAATTTACTATTCACAAAACACTGGCGCACCATCATTCGGTACAACTACTATTTCATCAGGTTCTACATGCAATACGACATTAACAAGTAATTCTGCTGCATCAATGTCATACACATCTATGCATGACTTTAATATGGAATTTTCTGATGAAAGCAACACAAAATCATTCAAAGGTAGTACAGATAATGGACAACGTATTCGTTCTAAAAAATCACTAGATATTGAAACAGGAAGAGTTGAAAAAGGTTCTGCGTCAAGTCAAAATTTAGTGTATGTTGATAAAGAATTTTCTGATATTTGCATACATGCAATTTCTTTACAATTGTTACCTGAAAGCCAAAAACATAGTGATTCTTCTGATGTAAATCATCGAGTTTATTGTACAGAATGTGGAACAAAATCTTCAAAAGCAACTGCAAAATTCTGTTCTAACTGCGGAACACGTTTATAAAAAACCCATTAAAATATACTAAAGGTTGTCCCAAGCAACCTTTGGTTATTTAAAACTATGGAACTTTAATGTATATAATTTTAAATTAACAAACAAGTAACTAAAACACAAAATTCTAATATGCAAAAAAAATTATTCTACGCAAGAACACGTGCTGTAAAACAACCAGAAAGAGGCACATCTCGTTCAGCAGGAATTGATTTTTTCATGCCAGAGTTTAATGACCAATTCTTATTCGACCTTATTGCCAAAAATCCAAATTACTCCCAACTCCGTCCTGGAAATTATTCCTACTACATTGACGAACAAGCAAAAAAAATATTGCTTGCCCCACACGAAAGACTGATGATACCATCAGGAATCAAAATCCGCGGTCACGAACAAATCGCATTAAACGCTCATAACAAATCAGGCATTGGCGTAAAGAAAGGTCTTGACAGATTAGCTGAAGTAATTGATGAAGATTACCAAGGCGAAATGCACTTAAGTATCGTAAATACATCAAACTTCATTGTTGAAATTTGCGAGAATGAGAAATTAATTCAATTCCTTGAAGTGCATGTTGATTATTCAGACATTGAAGAAACAACAGAACAAGATCTTTTTACAGAAATAACAGAGCGTGGAACTGGCGGATTCGGTTCAACAAATAAACAGTAATATTATGCAACAACCTCAAATTGATTTATCGCAGGCGATAGACATTGTTTGTAATGAATGTCAAAATCCATTTTTTAATGAAGTGGTAATGATAAAAAAAGTATCGAAATTTATGCTAGGTGCAGATAAAGACCAAGTATTTCCGATTCCTGTATTACAATGCACAAAATGTGGCCATGTGAATGAAGAATTCATTCCAAAAGTAAAACAAAACAAAGTATCAACAGATTTAAGCAAATAATATGATTAACGTCGAACAAGTAGAGAAAAACCTTAAGGTATCTTACTTCGATGAAAATGGAGATGTTGCTTTCCAAATAATTCCTATAGAACAAGAGGATTTTTTTGAATGGGTTCCATATACCGTAGGAAAAGCGGAACCTTCATTCAAAAGTTGGGATGGCAAATTAGTTCAAAAGAAAAAAGCTTTCTTTTTGAACAAATGGAGAATTGAGGAAATTCTCATGAAACAGCCAGATTACATTAAAGAAAAGATTTATTCAAAAAATGACCCAAAGAAATTCTTTGTGGATATTGAAACTGAAGTTGATGATGAATGGCCAAAACCATCTGTTGCAAGACATAAGGTAACCGCAATATCATTTGCGCACGATAATATGCTTGCTGTATTAGGAACAAAACCATTGCTTCCCGTTCAGATAAGAAATATCGAAATCAAAATAAACAAGTACTTAACAGATCATAATTATCCAGAAATTAAGTTTTCATATGTTTATTTCAAAACAGAATATGATTTGTTATATTCATTTTTCAATAAGGCAATACAAAAAATGCCATTGATTACCGGATGGAACTTTATAAACTTTGACTGGGCGTATCTTGTAAATCGTTGTCGTAATTTATCAATTGACCCATCTGTTGCAGCAGTAAATGGCAAACTTGTAGGTCGTGAAGAATTACCGATGCACAGAGTTGTTGTCGATTACATGGAACTTTATAAAAAATGGGATAGAGTAATCTTCAAAGATAACAATACGCTACAATATGTTGCAACTGCAGCATTGGGTATGGGTAAAATTCCGTACAACGGAACACTTCAGGATTTATATGAATCTGATTTTGAACAATATGTTTACTATAATGGCGTCGATTCAATTCTTGTAAAATTGATTGATGCAAAGTTATCAACAATGTCAACATATTTAAAATTGGGTAACATTACAAAGGTTGAAGCAAATAGAGCATTCTCACCAATCGCAATGGCTGAATCTGTGATGACTCGTGAATTCTACGGCAGAAATCGAATATTCCCAACAATCAAAAACCGAAACGTAAATAAAACAGGTTACGAAGGTGCCTTTGTATTTCCACCCGTAAAAGGAATATACGATTGGGTTGCTTCTTTTGACTTTGCATCACTGTACCCATCTATTATGCGACAATGGAATATGTCACCTGAAGCATTCATGGGTAAAGAAGCAAAGAAACCAGATATTGAAAACATTACATACACTGCATCTGGCGCGTATTTTAATGATGCCGAAGATTCTGTATTTAGAACAATTTTAACTGATTTTTATGGACAAAGAAAATCCGCAAAGAAACAAATGTTTGCTGTTCAAAATGAAATACAGGAACTTAAGAAATTGAAAGCTGAGTTAGAAAAAATATAAAAATAAGCTTTTTTTTAATAAAAACATTATTCGTAATGAATATATATTAATATCAATCATTAAATATGAATTTTACATACACAAAATAACACAAGCGGATACATAATGTTCTTTGGCAAGGAACCTTGTGTATTCCGCTTTTTAATTTTAACATAATTTGAAAATGGAAGAAAATTTAGACATTAAAACGTTAAGCGACTTAACAATTTTTACAAAATACGCAAGATTTGACAAGGATCTTGGTAGAAGAGAAACATGGGATGAACTTGTTACAAGAAACAAGGCAATGCATATCAAAAAATATCCACACCTAAAAGCAGACATTAATGCTGCGTATAAATACGTGTACGATAAGAAAGTATTGCCGTCAATGAGAAGTATGCAATTTAGCGGTAAACCTATTGAAATATCGCCTAATAGAATTTATAACTGCGGTTATTTACCTATTGATGATTGGCGTGCATTTTCCGAAATTATGTTTCTTTTATTAGGAGGCACGGGCATTGGTTATTCAGTACAACGTCATCACGTTGAAAAATTGCCGCTCATAAATAAACCAAATCCTGACAGAAACAGACGATACTTAATCGGTGATTCAATTGAAGGATGGGCTGATGCAATAAAAGTTTTAATGAAATCATATTTCTTTGGCGGTTCAACAATCAATTTTGACTTTGCAGATATTCGACAAAAAGGTGCACAACTTGTAACATCAGGTGGAAAAGCACCAGGACCACAACCTTTGAAGGAATGTATCATTAAAGTAAAGGGGATTTTTGACCAAAAAAATACAGGCGATTCATTAACAACATTAGAAGTTCATGACATTGTTTGTTACATTGCTGATGCCGTATTGGCAGGCGGTATTCGTAGAGCTGCATTAATTTCTTTATTCTCTGCTGATGATGAAACAATGTTAACTTGTAAATTTGGAGATTGGTGGGAACGTAACCCACAAAGAGGACGAGCAAACAATTCAGCATTACTAATGAGACATAAAATTAGCAAAGAATTCTTTGTTGATTTGTTCAAAAAAATTCAAGCATCGGGTGCTGGCGAACCAGGATTTATTTTTTCAAATGATAAAGATTGGGGAACAAATCCTTGCGGTGAAATTGCATTAAAGCCATTTCAATTTTGCAATCTAACAGAAGTAAACGTATCAAATGTATATGACCAAGAAGAATTGAATGCACGTTGTAGAGCTGCATCTTTCATTGGAACGTTACAAGCAAGTTATACAGAATTCCATTACTTACGTTCAATTTGGCAACGAACAACTGAAAAAGATGCACTTGTTGGTGTAGGTATGACAGGTATTGCTTCACAAGGAATATTGAATCTCGATATGAAAGATGCTGCAAAAGCGGTTAAAGAAGAAAACGCACGTGCTGCTGATTTATTGAAAATTAGTAAAGCGGCAAGAACAACAACCGTAAAACCTGCAGGTACTAGTTCGCTTGTTCTTGGTACATCATCAGGTATTCACGCTTGGTTTGCAAAATATTACATTCGAAGAATGCGAATTGGTAAAAACGAAACACTTTACAAATTCTTAGCAGCAAATCATCCTGAACTTGTGGTTGATGATTACTTCAGACCACATGACACTGGAATTATTGAAGTGCCACAAAAATCGCCTTCTGATGCAATAACTCGTGATGAATCAATATTTGCATTCTTAAATCGAATCAAAAAGTTCAATACTAAATGGGTATATGGCGGTCACCGAAAAGGTGAAAATTACAACAACGTATCTGCAACAGTTTTCATAAAAGAAAACGAATGGGAAGCAGTAGGCGAATGGATGTGGGAAAACAGAAAATACTATAATGGTTTATCAGTACTTCCGTATGACGGAGGAACATACATTCAAGCACCGTTTGAAGAAATTACAGAAGAAGAATATAACAGAAGAATTCAACATTTGAAATTTGTTGACGTTACGCAAATTCACGAAGGCACTGATGAAACAGATTTATCTGGAGAATTGGCATGCGGATCTGGCGGATGCGAATTAAAATAAGAATATATAATAAAATTAGCATAATCTAAAAAATTATGCTAATTTTTATTTACACTTTATACAAAAACAAATGAATGAAACAATAGTTTATGTTAGCATGATTGCTGATTTGATACACGCAGGTCATGTATCAATTTTAACAGAAGCAAGTAAACATGGCAAAGTAATTGTAGGATTACTAACTGAAGATGCATGTAGGGAAATAAACGACGTTCCTTATTTATCATATGAAAATAGAAGAATTGCAATTGCCGCAATTGGGTGCGTGTCTGAAATTATTCCACAAGAATCTGCATCATGCCTACCAAATTTAAAAAAAATTGGTGCTACTATAGTTGTTCATGGAACTGATTGGAAAACAAATCACCTGAAGAAATATAGAGATGAAGTATTAGATTACATATTAGAAATTCATGGCGAATTAATTGAGCCAGAATATTCAAAAGAAATCAACAGTATCAATATAAAAGAACAAGTAACTGCATTAGGTATAACATCAACAGTTAGAAGTAATTCATTGCGAAGATTATTGCGTGAAAAGAAAATTCTAAGAATACTTGAAGTTCATAATGCTTTAAGCGGATTAATTGTCGAACACACAAAAATTGATAACACGCAGTTTGATGGCATGTGGTCAAGTTCTTTGACCGATTCTACATCGAAAGGCAAACCTGATATTGAAGCTGTTGATACAACTGCTCGTCTTACAACAATAAATGAAATATTTGAGGTAACAACAAAACCGATGATATATGATGCCGATACAGGCGGTAAACCTGAACATTTTCAATTTACAGTTCGAAGTTTAGAACGTGTTGGCGTATCTGCTGCAATAATTGAAGATAAAACTGGTTTGAAGAAAAATTCATTATTTGGAAATGATGTTGACCAGTCGCAGGATTGTATTTGTGACTTCTGTCATAAAATAAAAATGGGTAAAGCTGCGCAGATAACAAAAAACTTTATGATCATTGCTAGATGCGAAAGTTTAATTTTAGAAAAAGGATTAGAAGATGCACTAGAACGTTCGTTTGCTTATGTTAACGCAGGTGCTGATGCTATCATGATACATTCAAGAAATAAAGACGGTGTAGAAATATTTGAATTTATTAAAAGATTTAGAGAATTCGATAAACAAACACCTATCGTTGTAGTTCCTTCTAGTTTCAATAAAATTCATATTGATGAATTTGAAAAAGCTGGTGCTAATATAGTGATTTATGCAAATCATTTATTACGTTCTGCATATCCAGCAATGCTAAAAACAGCAAAAGGAATTCTTTTAGACGGCAAATCAGAAAATGTTGATAAAACATTATGCATGAGTATAAATGATATACTTGAATTAATACCAGGAACAAAATAATTAAAATACATAATATGGTAGACACACAAAAATTTGGAGATTTTTTAAAACAAGAAGGATTTGATTTTTTTACAGGAGTTCCTTGCTCTTGGATGAAAAGTTTAATTAATTATGCGCAAAATGATTGTGAATATTACAATGCAGCAAATGAAGGTGATGCAATTGCAATAGCTGCAGGCGCACACATAGCAGGTCGAAATACAGTTGTCATGATGCAAAATTCCGGATTCGGAAATGCAGTTTCCCCACTTACTTCATTAAATTACATATTCAAAATTCCATCATTGGTTTTTGTTAGTATGCGAACCGGTTCTGACACTGAACCTCAACATGAATTAATGGGCGTGATTACTGCAAAATTGATAAAAACAATGAAAATGAAATCCGTTGTTTTATCGAAAGATGATGAAATTGCAAAACAACAGATAGCAGAAGCAAAAGCAATAATGGCAAAAACTAATATGCCATATTTTATTCTTGTTGAAAAAGATACTTTTAATTCTGTTAAGTTAATTCCAAAGCAAAAAACATTAAAAGATGTTGCGCCAATTGGCTTTGCAAATACATTGAATCAAGAAGTTATGGACATGACTCGATATGAGGTACTTAAATCAATTTCAACAATTGACAAAGATGCTGTTTATATCGCAACAACAGGAATGACAGGCAGAGAATTGTATGATATAAAAGATAAGAAAAATAACTTGTATATGGTCGGTTCGATGGGTTGCGCTGGTGCAATTGGCTTAGGTGTTGCGTTGAATACAGATAAAAAAGTATATGTCATTGATGGAGACGGTGCTGCATTAATGCGTTTAAGTGTTCTTCCATTGATTGCAGAATATGCGCCATCAAACATGCTACATATATTACTTGATAATAATGTTCACGACACAACAGGCGGACAAGCTACATTATCGAATAACGTATCATGGAATAAACTAGCGTCTTCTATGAATTACCAAAATGCTATTGTTAGATCATACGGCCAATTAGAAAATGCATTAACTAATTGGAAAAAAGATAAAGAAAGAACATTGAAGCTAATTGTTGTGCCAACAGTTCCTGGTTCAAAAGATCCTTTAGGTCGACCAGCAGTTACACCAGTACAAGTTAAGAAACGATTAATGAAATTTTTAAAAAAATAAAAATAATGAAAACAGCAATCATACTAGCAGCAGGTCTTGGAAGCAGGGTCGGTTTACTAACTGAAACTATGCCAAAAGGCTTTTTAAGAATCTGCGGAAAATCATTGATTGAAATGTCCGTTGAAAATTTATTGAAAAAAGGTTATGAAAAGATATTAATTGTAACAGGACATAAATCTGAATACTACGAAAAATTTGCCAAAGGATATAAAGAAGTGTCAACAATTCATAATGGCAATTACGTTGACAGTGGAAGCGGATATTCTTTGTATGTAGGTTTGAAAGAAGTGAAAGGTGCATGTACGATTGTTGAAAGTGATATTTTATATGATGCAAAGATTCTTGACCATATAGGTAACGACAAAGACATTATTGTAACATCATTCATAACAAAAGATCATGATGAAGTTTATGTTGAATCTTTCAACAATTGCATGAGTAATGTATCGAAATTAACATCTGATTTGGAAAATCACGAGCATTCATTTTTAGGAATTTCTCACATTTCAGCAAATACTGTTAATAATGTATTGTTACCATTCGCTGAAGATATCTTAAAAAATAATCCAAGAATTGAATATGAACATGTTTTAGTTAAAGCAACTAAAAAATATGGCGTACAATTCAATTTAGAGAAAACTGATTATGTATGGTGTGAAATCGATGATCTTATTCATTACTATAAAGCAGTTAATAGAGTATTCCCACTTTTATACAATATCTTATAATGAAACAAATTCTTTTAAATCCTGGGCCTGCAAATACGTCAGAAAGCGTAAAGCAAGCACAAATTGTTGACGATATTTGTCCACGAGAACGTGAATTTGGTGGTATCATGAATGCAATAATGGTACATTTGCCAACATTTGTTGCAACTGACCATTTACGATATGAATCAATTTTATTTGGTTCATCAGGTACCGGTGCAATAGAAGCGATGATATCATCTTTGCCGAAAGATTCATTTCTACTAGTTATTACAAACGGTGCATACGGTAGACGAGCAGCAGAAATTGCAAAAAGATACGCTATACGTTTGTTTGAAATTGACTGTGGCGATAAAGTTTTAAATTATGAAATGATATCTAAATTAATTGAAACGAATCCGGATATAACACATGTGTATACAGTTCATTGCGAAACGACAACAGGAATACTAAATGATATTGACTTTATAGGAAATTTATGTAAAGAAAATAACAAGACATTTATTATTGATGCAATGAGTACTGTTGGTGCATATGAAATAGAAATGACAAAAAGTAATGTTGATTTTTTAATAGGAAGTTCAAATAAATGCATACAAGGATTTGCAGGCATTGGATTTATAATTGCTAGACGAGAAAAATTAATGGAACTAAAAGGTCAAGCAAGAACTTGTTATTTTGATGTATACGACCAATGGGATTACATGCAGAAAAATTTGCAATTAAGATTTACACCACCTGTTCAAACAATATATGCTTTTTATCAAGCAATAAAGGAATTAACAAGTGAAACTGTTGGCGGTAGACATAATCGTTATAAAAATAATAGAACGTTGTTGATTAACGGCATGAAAGTTGCTGGCGTTAAACAATATACGCCAGAAGAGCATTCGTCTGTTATCATAACAAGTTTTTTTGATTTGGAACATCCAAAATATTCATTTGATGATATGCATGACTTTTTAAAGGAAAGAGGCATTACAATATATCCAGGAAAAGTATCGAATACAAATACATTTAGAATTTCTAACATCGGAACTTTAACAATTGAAGATATTGCAAAATTCTTATATGAATTCAATAATTACATTTTATACTTAGAAACTAAATAATACTTCTGAATATAAAAATAAACAAAAATAATATATGGCTGTAAAAATAACGGTAGATGGATATCTTAATGTTGAGCACCCGCACAACGAACGGTACACAATAAAAGGTGTTGCCAATTCACTTGAAACTGATGAAGATTCGATTAAGTTTGCTGACATGGGCACTTTTATTATTGCAACTGATATGTCAAAAGAACGTGAATTAAATTCTGTTGGAAGTTTGTACTTCAGATTTGCTGTTTTCGGAAACATTTTGATTATGTCTGCCCGTGAATTACCCGAAGGCTCACCAATTGCAACTGCGGAAAATGGAAAATATGATATTCCAGAACTGGAGGCAGGTATAATAAAGTCAATAAAAAATGCATTATACTTATATAAACAAGTTATGAATGATGATGTTGATGCGCAAGAAGAATTTGAAAAAGTATCGAATAAATTAAAAGAAAAAATCAAATCAACTAAATCTGAAAAAACTGTATATCAGTTTGACCCAGATAAAGAAGGCGATATTGATGATAATGAAGCAGAGTTCATAACAACGTTTTATACAAGAGCGTTTGATGCTATTAAGGATAGAAAAAGAATTGATATAAACAAACTTGTTTTATTTGAAGATAGCGATGTTGTAATAAAATTTATGCCAGGTAAAGTCAAAAAAACATTATCTGACATGATGACATATTTTTCTGAATTGGAAGATTACGAAAAATGCGCAGTGATTCGCGATATTACAAAAAAAATCAAAGATGTTTCTCAAGAAGAAATTAATAATGCTGTTCAAGAATAGCGAACCAACTGTAATAAATTTACGGTATTCGGATTATGATGTATACATCGGAAGAGGCCGTTGTTTGAAATGCGGAGATGTTGGAATATGGGGAAATCCGTATTCGCATAAAGAAGGGACATTAGCAAAATATAAAGTTGCTAATGTTGATGAAGCAATTGAAAAATATAGAGAATACTTATTGTCTAACGAATACCTTTTATCACAATTACATACACTAGAAGGAAAAGTTTTAGGATGCTGGTGCATGCCGAAAAATCCAACAAGCGGCAAGTACTATTGCCATGGTCAAATTATAATAGAAGAATATAGAGCACATTGCATGTAAAATCATATAAATGTTACGAATATATATTACAATAACTGTAAATATATTTAATATGAGCGTATTCGTAACATCAGACACACACTTTAATGGAACAGCATATTTAACTGAAAATTATTCAAATTTACAGATAAGTGGATGGCAATCTTCAGTAACAAATAATGATATCGTTATTCATTGTGGTGATGTTCATGCAGGTAAATTCGACAACGTTAAAGAAACAATTAAATCATTACCTGGATATAAGATTTTAGTTAAAGGAAATCACGATTCAGCAAAAAATGAAAAGTATCTTGAAGTATTTGACGAAGTTTATAACACAACATACACACTAGATGGCATTGCATATTCGCATACACCTATAGATTTAAAAGATTACCCAAATTGTGAATATAACATATTTGGGCATTTTCATGTATATCCAATTGGAAAAGATATATCGAAAATACGAAGATATAAAGAATACTACAATTTCGATAAGCATTTCCCAATTTGTATATGGGATTGGAATTGGACACTGCCGACTTTAGAAGAATTTAAAAAAAGGTTTATAAATGTTAAATAGAATACCTACATGGGTTGCATTCAGCAATGATTATGATCGTTTGTATGAAGCAACGTTAAAGAAAAACAAACAGCTTGACGACGAAACTCATAAAAAGTATAATGAAGCAAAATACAAGTTTTTAGAAAAACAACTTGCAATTTGCAAAAAACATGGCGTAAAGTGCATGGCTGATTTTGGTACATTACTTGGAATTATTAGAGATGGCGATTTAATACGCAACGATACAGATTTACAAATTTTCGGCGAAACATTAAATAAAGATTTTTTTGATGATTTAGACAAAACATTTTATGCAGTACCATCTTCAAAACAATCATTTAAAAAATTGTTTGACGAGAACGATGATTATCATGAATTGCTTTATGTTTGGCTAGAAGATTTAGATAAAGACGGAAATAAAATAACATTCAAAAGTCCAGGCGGTGCAACTGTAGGTATGTTTGGTGATTTAATGGTTTCATATCCATTTAAAGATGGCAAACGTATTTTAAGATGGCCAGGATGGGAAGTTATGACGTATGACCAAAAACATGCTGATAAAATAAATACAGTATCGTTCAAAGGATTCGATGTACCAGTTCCATCTAGCACAACAGAATACATTCAATATTTTTATGGAGAAGGCTGGAAAACGCCGCAATCCAGATTTGGCAAATACACATGCGAATTTATCAACAGAGCCGATGCTCATAAATATACATATTCGTTAAAAGACGGCAAATATAAATTTTAAAATAATAACACAACAATGGCGCAAAGAATACCAACATTAGATGAATACATTTTTGAACAACAAATGTTTGAAGCTGGTGGTCAAGAAGCTGGAAAACTTGAACTTGTACACACCACACTTAAATCTGCATTAGCATATGCAAATTCAATTGGATGGGATCCATATAAAGAAATTCCAGATTTTGATAAAAATTATAAATACGCTCAAGATTTAGCAAAACTTGGTTTTACTCAAAGAAAAGATATGCCAGTTATTACTGACGCAGATGTTAAGATGTTACAATACAGATTATCTAAAGGATTTGTTGACGTTCACGCACCATTCCGTGGAAATAACGCATCAGCAGAAGATGCATTTCCAGAAGGGTTGCAAGGTAAAATGGCAGATGAATGGCTTAAAAATGGTTTGAATGATGGATCTGCAAGCGATGACAAAATTAAAGTTCAAATGAAAAAAGTTAAAGTTGGTGATCTTAAACCAATACAACAGCAAATTTACTTCGATAAATCTATTGAAGGAATTGCAAAATTTGGCGCCGACAAATCTGCAGAATTCTACAAGAAAACATTTTTCATAACAAGTAGCGATAATTATATCATCGACGGTCACCATAGATTTTTAGGTGCATGTATTATCGACCCTAATATGATAGTAGGTGCATTACAAATCGACTTACCTATTGAAAAATTATTACCGATGACAAAAGCATATGGTGATGCTATCGGAAACGCAAGAAACTTATAAAAAATAAAGTAAACATGATACAAAGAATACCATCATTAAATGATTTTTTGATTAACGAGGCAAAATATTCATTAGAAGATCCTGACAATTTAAAGTGGGCAGGTTCATTTACAAAAGCAGCAGACAAATTTCAAATAAAACCTGCGATAACAGTTACTGCTGTTAACGGCGTATATACGGAAGAGGAGTACAATTTGGAAATTACAACATCTGATAACAGAACGTTTAAATTAGAAACATACTTTAGAATTGGTGCGCCTGTACCAAGTACAAGTGCAAATGATTTTGCACGTATTTCTGAAGGTAGTAATACAATGAACATGAAGCCTGACGAATTTATAAATGTTCTTGAGCAATGGGGTGAATCAACACCTCTTGTGTTAGTGTCTGCGCTCTTTTACGGCGAAGATGGAAGATACAAAATAAACAAAAACAAACTTTTAAAATAAAAGGCAAAAATGAAAAACAGAATACCTAATTTTGATGAATTCTTATTTGAATCAATAAATGAAAAGAAAGATTTATCGCCTGCTAACATTAAGCAGTATAATGCAAATGCAAATAGCGTGAAGGCATTAAAATCATGGTCGTATAAAATAAAGGATGCAAATTTTACGTTCAAAGATATGGAATATTGGGGTGACGTATCAAGATTTTTTACATTTATCGAAAACACAAATACAAATAACGCAGAACTAGTTTTAAATGTGAATGGCTCACATGACGCCAGAGTTACTATTTCAACATACGATAATAAATTTGATATGTCTGCTTCTGTAAATATGAATACATTGTATTTTAATATTAAGAAATCACAACAACTTCAGTATTGCATAGAAGCTGATGATAAAGTTGCAGGTTTTATTGAATTACTGAATTTCTTATTCAAAACATACGAAGAACAAATTTCTAAATTTGTTAAAGATAAAGAAGGACTTCAAACGCTATACGTGATAAAAGCCGGCGAAATTGCACCAGCAACTGGAAAGACGGGCCACGGTTGGTCAATATATGACTATCCAAATGGTGTACTTGGCGCAACAAACGGTGGGTCAATGATGTTATGGTCTGCAGAAGGATTTAAAGTCGGTGATAAATTCAAAATAGTAGATGACCAAACGCATAAATTAATTACTAACGAAGTTGAAATAGTTGCTCTTATACCTGCAACGTATAAAGATTTTGTTGCATATTCAAGTAGACGAGGTGCTGAAGTACCAGTACGCGCGTTTCAAAAACAAACTGGTAGATTTAGATTTACATTGTACTCTATAAAATAAAATACTTAAATGGAAAAAAGAATACCTAGTCTAGATGACTTTATAAATGAATCATCGAACAAAATAAAAACTGTACGACCAATTAAAGAAATCTTGAAAGATTTTCGAAAATCAAAATATTATAATCATATCGGTATTTTTGAAATAGAACAATGGGGAAGAGTAACAGCGCTTGCGGCAAATAGCGATACAAATAAAGAACTTGCTGCAATTTTTTTAACAGATGGTAACGATCCTTCTACTGACCATGAAATGAACAAACTTGGAGAAAAACTATCAGACGCATGGGAAAAATTATTTACGCTGGACAGCAATATGATTACAATGCGGGACGAACATTTGAAAAAAGTAAATGCAAAATATAATAACTAAAATCAAAACCTGCTAATTTGCAGGTTTTTTTATGTGAAACTAAAGTCATTTTGTGTATATAATAAAAATAAAATTATATCCGAAATTGAAAATAAATGCATAATCTATTGCTAATGCATCATAAATGTTGTAACTAATGCATTGCATATATTTGATTAATCTTTGAATGCAGACTTAAATATATAATCTAAAACAAAGTATGCATAACAAAGAAAAAATATGTGAATACTGCAAATGCATATTCACGCAAACAAGAAATCAAATATGTTGTTCTAGAAGATGCGCATCAATTTTACGCAATAAAAAAAGATGGGAGAGCGAAGAGTATCGAAATGCATATTTCGCAACTGTGCATTCCGCCGAATACAAAAATAAGTGTGCAGAAACAACAAAAGAATTATGGCGTAAACCTGGGCATAAAGAAAAAGTTATTGATTCGTGGCAAAATACTTTTAATTCATCAGATGAAACACGAAATAAAATAACAGCAAACAGTATAAAAATGTGGGCTGACCCTGTAAAAAAAGTTGAAATTTCAATCAAAATAAAGGAAAGTTTAAACACAACAGAAATGAAAGAATGGCGGTCAGATTTAATGATTGCAAAATGGAAAACAGATTCATATTCAAAGTTATGGCTAAAACAATGTTTTACATATAAAGATTTTGAAATGCCATCTGGTAGAATTGTAAAACTACAAGGCTATGAACCACAAATTTTATCTAGGTTATTACTTGATTATGATGAAAACGATATCATTATAGGAAAAGATATCGAATTTAAAATTTATTACAAATACAATGGTAAGGAAAGACGATACTTTCCAGATTTTTACATCAAATCAACAAATACAATAGTAGAAGTTAAAAGTAAATACACATATGAATTGCATAAAGAAAAAAACATAGCAAAAGAGGATGCATGTTTAATTCAAGGTTTTAAATTTATTTTTGAGATATATGAAAAATAATATGTAAAACCATTGCTACTGCATACAAAATGTTGTATATTTGATTTTTAACAATTGATAATTTAAAATTTAAACATATGAATACTAAAGAAAAATTATACTTAAACGCAAAAGAAAAATACTATCAAGGTGAACCAATTTTAACTGATGCTGAATTTGACCGTCTTGAACTTGAATTGAAAAATGAAGGTTCAAATGTTATTGAAATTGTTGGTTTTGACGATCGTAATTTAAAATTTCCACACATAAGTCCGATGTTATCGTTATCAAAATATCAGACTGATAAATTAACAGGGCAACCACCAATTGCAAATGCAATTGATTGGATGAAACAACATATCGTCGGTAAACAGGAACACTTTGAATGGACTCCAAAACTGGATGGGAACGCCGGTAATATCATTTACAAAAAAGGAAAACTTCATCTTGCTCTTTCCAGAGGAAACGGAACAAAAGGTCGTGATATTACTGATAAATTATTCGACCAATTACCAAAAACCATTCCTTGTCTTTCAACTGTTGAAATTCGTGGCGAAATTGTTATGCCAAGAGCAATATTCAATAAAAAATATGCTGCAGAATTTGCAAATGAGCGAAATCTTGTTGCTGGAATTCTTGCAAAAGATGTAACACCTGCAACTAAATCTCGTTTAAAAGATATCGTATTCATGGCGGTTGAAATCAAAAAACATGATGACGGTATTGTTGAATATATGAATATTGATTGCTTAACAGATTGGGGATTCAATAAACAATATCCATTAGAAAAATATTGGGTTCATTATTCTGACTTTGAAAAATCTTTTTATAAAATGAAGGATTATCGCGAAAATCGTGCTCCATTTTTACTTGACGGTTTCGTTATCAAAGTTGCAGAAAAATATAGAGAACAATTCGGCGAAAACTCACACGATCCTAACTGGGCGATTGCAATTAAATTTGCTCCAAAAGACGTCTCAACTCCAAATGAAACATTGCAATGGAATTTCGGAAAAACTGGGGAAATGATTCCAGTCGGTATATTTGAACCTGTCGATTTAGACGGTACAATTGTTAAACGTGCTTCACTTTACAATTACGGATTCGTAATTAAAAATAAAGTTTTCCCTGGCGCAATTTGTACAATCGTTAAAGCTGGAGATATTATTCCTCAAGTTGTTGCTGTAACCGCACCTGGTGATGAATCAAAATTTAATGCACCAACACATTGCCCACATTGCAAATCAAAACTTGTAATTGAAGATGTACATTTAATGTGTAAAAACTCTGATTGCTCTGGAATCAAAAAGGCAATGTTTTCTCAAGGTGTTGCAATGCTTGATTTATTTGGAGTTGGGGGTTCAATGATTGAAGATATTTTTAACTCAGGTTTTACTGAAGCAATTGATTTATTAAATCCAACAAAATTCAACAAACAAACATTAATTTCTAAAGGAATTGTTACTGACGGCAAAATCGTTGATAATCTTTTCTCAGAAATTGAAAATACTAAGGAATTACCTTTACAAAAATTAATTTTAATGTTAGGATACCAAGGTATGGGAACAACTACATCGAAACAAGTTGCAAATCTTGTTGCCGGTGTTGATTACAATTTCTCAGGTTTACAAAAAACGATTGTTGAAGGTTTTGAAAAAGGACAACCAAAACGTATAAAACTTGATAATGCTATCGGCGAATTAATGCAATTCATTGATATTAAAATGCC
>JALOBO010000065.1 GCA_023228225.1 Clostridia bacterium | reverse complement strand
GATTTTGGGAATGTTATTTTAGGCAAAGAGCAAAGACTACCATTTTTTGAGAATTTGGGTTGCGAGTTGATACAATACAATGATTGCGATGGAAGTTTATCACAACAACCGTTTGGCGAAAGTATTTTAGCGAACATTATAAGTGATTTAATGGAGTATGATTTAAGTTTTAGTTATTCCGTAAGGGATATGTATCAAGGCAAGGGAATTGTATTTATTGCAAAGGAGTTGCAGACTGCATCGACGGGCGGGCATACATTTGATGGGCTTGAAGATAGTTTGATAACTTGGCTTAATAATTGGAACGAAGGAAAATTGCCAATAGACCAAGTACAATTTAATTTGCGGGTTGCAGAATGGCGTGACAAGCGAAATGCGATATTTGAAAACATAGCGACAAAACTTCATATAAGTCCAAGCAGTTTAGCAAGTTTTTTAAGTGACAATACGGGCAGAACGGCAAAAGAAGTAACAGTTGAAAGTTCTTCAACTGATAACTATATTGAGATACAGCGTGGAAGTATAGAAACGCCGATAAACAATTTGCTAAAAACTATTGCATTGTTTTACGGTTGGCAAGACGCAGTTGAAATAAGATTTGCGAAAGGCGGAAGTCAAAATGTCGATACTGTAATAGACCGCGAAATTAAGTTAGTGCAAGCGGGGTTAAGGCATCCGCACACTGCACTTGAAAACATAATGATTGACGCTGATACTTGGGAGATTGAAGAAGAGTGGCAACGAATACAAATATATCAGCAAGAACAGCAACAGATTAAAGAGCGTATGCAAAGCGATATGTTTGGGAGTATGGACTTTACGGGCAATACACAATTAGGTGGTGCAAATGAACAAGCAAATTGAATTGGCAAAATCACAAGGACTTAATTGGCAAGCATTATTAGTTGAAGAAGCACAAACCGAAATTAAAATTTTGATAAAAAATGAAGTTTTGAAATTGAAAAGTTTTAACTCGATAATGAAAAAGGTTAATGTGATTATTGAGGGTGTTGTTGAAGAGTTAGAGATTGATACATTAAAGGACGCAACAAGCAAGGGTTTAACGGCGTTTGCAACGAGATTATATGTGTATTATAACCAAACCTTTCAAAACAGAACATTGGTGCAAATAATGGCATTTATTGCGATTATAAATGGAGTTGCAACAACACAACAAATTCAAATAGCGGATAAGACATTAAAGGACATTGTTCCAAGTGCTTATGAAAGGCGAGTGCCACTTGATGTATTTGCCAAAGATTATATGAAAACCGTAAACGAGCGACTTGATTATTTAGCGGGCATACAAGCGAAAGAGGATTACACAACTAGATTGTCGTTAAGAAACATTGCGGAAATGCAAGTAAGACAAGAAGAACATAAAAAAGCACTAGAAAAATTCCAAGACAAAGGCGTTAATCTTGTGTGGATTGTGCCACACGCAAACGCGAGCAAGAGATGTGAACCGTGGCAAGGCAAGTTGTATTCATTAAATGGGACTTATGGCGAAATAGATGGGCAAAGATATCAACCACTTGAAAATGCGACCGACCAATACGAAACAACAAAGTCGGGTAAAATATACAAGAACGGGATTATAAGCGGGTTTAATTGCAGGCATAAAATGATTGAATACAAGAAAGGTAATAAACCTGTTGAGATACCAGCAAAAATTGTAGAACGAGAACGGGAAATAAACGATACGCAAAGATATTTAGAGCGTGGGGTGCGATTGTGGAAAGAACGGGCATTGCTTTACAAGGGACTAGATAGCAAGAAATATATATACGCACGAGAGAAAGCAAAGACTTGGAACGCAAAATATATAGACTATTCAATAGAAAATAAGGTGGCATATTATAACAGCAGGACTGATATAATATAAAAAATTTGGTGGGGATTACGAGGAGTAGTTATGAGCCAAAAACAAAATCTGATAAAAAGGAGAAATAAAATGGGACTATTTGACAAAAAATCGTTATTAGATAAACTCTTGCAAAGTTTTAATTCATTGTCTGATGAGGACAAAGAAAAATTCAAGGAAAGTGTTGTTTCGGGCGAAACTGAAAACAACGCAGAAACTGATGAAAAACCTGAACAAGAAGTCGAAAACGAAACAAGTTCTCAGCCAGAAGAAAAATCGGAAGAAGCAGAAGTGCAAGAACCTGAAAGTGAAGAAATTAAAGAACCACTTGAAGAAGAAAGCGAAATGCAAGAAGAAACCGCGGAAAGTACACCCGTAGAAGAAACTAGCATTGAAGAAAGCACAGAAGAAGAAACCGAGAATATTGAAAAGGCGGAAGACTTGCAAAATGGAATGGAAGCAAGATTAAAGGCATTAGAAGAAAAACTTGAAACCATTCTAGCAGAAAAGGAAGACAGCAAACCAAAAGATTTTGGGGTTAGTGGTTTTGGAAAATCTGAAACTGACAACCTTGAAACGGACAACCGAAACGAAGAAATCATTAAAAAACTAGGCGGAAGAGCCAGATAAAAAGGAGAATTAAAAAATGGCAGAACAATATTTAAGCGATTTTTCGAAACCAACAATCAATAGCAATATTGCTAGACGAATTTTGGCAAACGAAATTTTAAGAGGTGTAGCACAAGATGTCCTTGAAACAGACGGTCAAGGTGTTACACAAAGATTTTCTAGTGATGTGTCAGGGGCACAAATTAGAATTACACAATTTATGCCGTTCAACCAAGAAGCACGCGAATTAGGGGCAACTCTATATGGCGAAAACTTTGATGGCAGAACAGCAATACAAGCAAACACAAACGGGTTAGGGGTTGATGTTATTACGGTTATTAACCAAAATATTGATATTCCACAAGTTACAACCGATATGTTGCCAATAGACTTTTTGGGCAATGTTATGAAAAACTTGAAAATGGATATCAATAATAACCTAAATGCTATGACTATTGCAGGTAAATTTGTTGCGACTGCAAATGCAGTAACAGCGGGAACAACTGAATTTAAGTACATTACAAAGGCGTCAGCAACAGGCGACGATTGGAGATATGCACTTATGGGGATGAACGCAGAACTTGACAACGGAGATGTTGACAATGGATTGGCATACTTCCCAGACGAAGACAGATGTTTTGTGTTACAAGTGTCAATTATTCCATATTTGTTAAACAAGGGAATATTTACACTTGGCGGAGCAAACCACGCGTATGAAATGTTGGCAATGGGCGGAATTAGTCCAGGCGAAAAACAAGATATTCGTAAAGGTTATGTAGGCGACTTTATGGGACATCCAGTTTACAAAGCAAACACATTGATTTGGAAATTGGCAGCGAAATATGCGGGCGTTCCAGTATGGGCGTTATACGATGTTTATGGATACATTTCAAGCGGATATGCAAATGTTCGTGCAATAGCACAAGAAGACCAAATAAAAGTTATTGATAGCCCAGATGGTCCAGGAGTGAGGGTACAACCAAACTTCCGTATGGGATTTAAGTCATTATATGCGAAAGGAAATGTGTTCTTGTGTGAAACAGGATATACAAATCCAGCAGATAGTGGAACATTAACATTGACAGGTCCAGCAAGTAGAACTGCTTATTCAAACGACACTTCATTAAGTGCGTTGACAGTAGGTGGAGTTACTGCGTCTTGGGTTACAGCTGAAACACAATGGACTGTATCAGTTACAACAACTGCAACACAAGGTGCAATTGAAGGAACAGTTACTGACACTGGCGATGCTCGAATTATATCAGGCGAAGGGACAATTACTTATACAACTGGCACAACAACAGCATATGTAGTAGTTGAAGCGGAAGATGGTACAAAAGGAAGAAACAAGGTAGTTATAACTTACGCGACATCATAAATAATTAGGAAGTAGAATTTTTCTACTTCTTATATGGGAATTTTGTAAAGGCAAGTGCCGTTCAAATCGGTAAATTCCAAGAGGAGTTAAAAATGACATATCCATACAATGATGAAACAATGGTATTTGATGAAGACGAGCAAAGGTATATTTTGACTGCGAAATGCGTTTTTGATGAGTTGAATATTGATTTAAATACTATTTTGGAACCAATGGGGAGTGCGTCTAGGGGCATAAATGCTAATAGATTTCTTAATCGAATAAGTATGATTGTTTATAATCAAGTTTATTTGAGGTCTATTTACAACGAAATACAAGAAAAACTTATAAAATATGCACCAAGTGCAAGAAAGATAATAAAAGACGCAATGAAAGAGCAAGTTGAATATTTTATATTTAATGGCGATTTGTCAGTTTATAGTGGTGTAGATTTTAGAAAAGGCACAAAAACCGCAAATGTAAACGATAGAATACTTGCACCGATGGCGGAACAAATTTTAGCAAAGCCATTAAAAGAAACAAGACTGTCATTACTTTATCAAGGCAGTTATACATTTGAATGGGTAGAATGGGCAAATAGGCAAGAATAAAGGGGGTTGAAATGATTGGATTAACACAACAAGGTTCACAGTACTTATTTGGCACGCTTTATAGTAAAAAAACGGACACACAAGGCGAATTTTTCCGTTATGAAGAATTGACCGAAAAACGCAGAGAATACGGGCAAATAATAAACAATTTAATAGCAACACAAGGAAGATATACGATTAAAACAAATTGGAATTTAGATTATGCGGTAAATAAATTTATAGTTGCAAAAGACGGGAGCAGATATCAAATAGCAGATGTGACAAAAATGCAACAAGAAGTCAATCCACAAACGCTTTATTGGTTTAATAAAAATTTGAATACAGAATGGGTTTTAAGTTTAGTTGAAGTTGATAATGTAATGGGGTTAAAATAATGGATAAAAGGCATTTTGAACGGGTGTTTTTAGAAGCGGTTGACCAATTACGAAGAGTTGCTCCAAAACGCACGGGAAACTTGGCATACAATGCTATAAAATATAAGTGGATTAGCAACAATACATTTGAAATATATGTTGATGTTGGCGAAGTTGGTATGGTAAAAAAAAGAATTAGTGGATTAGCACCTTATATGCCTTTTACAAATGAAGTATGGTTAAGCCCTAAATGGAATGGCAAGAAAAATCCCAATCAAGGTTGGTGGAATAATGCAATAGAAATGGTAATTGCCTTTATAGCAAAAAGATTAGGAGGAGTATTAAAGTGATAGAATTAAAAAATTTAGCGACTATAATACAAGACGGGTTAAACGCACTTGGAAGCAATGTGTTTAAGGTTTTTGCTGATATGGGGGAATTCCAAAATTATTACAAAGCAGATAACAGCAACGACATTACAAAATATGTTAATGGAATTTTGGAAGTTTTAAGCCCTAGCATTTTGCCTATTAAAAATTTGCAAGTATTAACTTGGTCGACAAGAGTAACTTTTGTACTTGACGCGGATATGCTAAACAAAGATGATGATGGAAATTTTATTGAAGTAACTGAAATAAGAGCGGTTTTACAAAAATATATGGCAAACAATAATGGTGTTCCTTTTTCATACACTGATGAAGATGATGTTATTTTTGAAATAACGCCGTCATTTAGCGGTGTTAGTGTTGGAGTGGCAAGTCAGTTAAGTCCATTAGGAAACGCGTTGCCAATGTATTTGGATTTGTCATATATAATGGTTGAAAGTGGTATAAATTCAAATGCAGTTGAAATTTTGTTAAATACTGAAAATTTATATTTTGAAACTTGCTCTATTACTAGAATAAGAACTGCCGATACAAATATATTTAGTACTGATAATACAACAAAGCAATTAGTGCTTACAAATGGTATTTCTATTGGGTTAAATTTGCCATTATTAAACACACAACAAGGTTTAATTATGGAGCAAGATATTTTAATAGGTGGGAATAATCAAGCACAATTAGTGCAATATAAAAGGGGTGGAATAACAAAAAATTATATAATGGTTTTTGGAGATAATACCGAAAGTCTTAATATTGGAAAAAATATAGGTATGTCTATTAAGTTGGCAGAGGGTCGACCCGATTTATTAACTTATGGAGATAATTGGACTAAAACTACCGAAGAGATTACTGCTGGTGGAAGTAAAACGATTTCATTACTGCCTAACGGAATAGTTTTTTGGGGAGATGGCACAAGCGAAGTTAATACCACACTATTGGAAGAGTCAAAAACTCATACATATACAAATGCGGGTACTTACACGATTGTAAAATACGAAATAGCAGAAGTGCAAGAACCTGAAGAGGTGGAAAGTGAGTAAAAACACATATAAACTTATTATAGAAATAGGAGATATGGACGGCGGACCTATTGCAAGTGGTGGAGAAAGTAAAGAAGAAACTAGCACAAGCAAGCAAAAGGTTGGTGCTGGTATTTTTACTGCTTATACAATAATTGACCCTTTTGTAAAAAAGGCACAGAGCATAATGATGGATAATGTGCAAACGCAATATGCAAACACGGAACTTTCACAACGAATACAAATTGGACTTGATGTTGCAAATAAAGCAGTCGATATTGGAGCAAATTTAATAGGTGGAGCAACAATAGCAAGTGCGTTGGGATTGGGTGCAAAATTTGGTTTGGTTGCTGGTGCGGTTCTTTCTGCTGGGAGCATTGCTATGGATTTTGTATCAAATATGAACAAAATAAATAATCAACGAATAATTGAAAATGAAACCTTACAAGTTTTAAGGGGCCGTGCTGGTATACAATTTAACAAATCAAGGGGGGCACAATGATAAGATATGGAATTGTTATTGGTGGAATAGATTATACATATGCAGTGCCATTACCATTTAAGGAACAATTTGTTTTAGATGAAAGTTTGGACAATGCGGTTCTTAATCTAAAAATGATTAATAAGGCGGAAAGGTTTAATATGTTTTCGTTGGTAGAGATAACAAAAAACGATGGCACAACAACAATAACATATAATTTTATAGTGGCAAAAGACACGCTAACTGAAATAATAGGAACGGGGTTATACGACCACGAATTGATTTTAATTGAAGAAACAAAATTACTTGAAAAGAAAATTGTTGACACGAATACGGTTACAAATGTATTGGCACACGATTATTTGGCAGGAGCAAGTAATGTCTTTTACACAAATTCTGGGAATTTAGAAATAATAAAAAATTATATAAATCCTATCGCAAATGGTAGAAGTTTGATTATTTATTATCCAGGCTCTATTTTTGATATACCTGATGGATTACAAATAACATATTCTGCTACAACTATTGTTACAAAAGATGGTATTGAGATTTATAATCAAGCAGATAATGGTACATTTGTTCCTACTGGGGCAAGAACAAGTTTTACAACTACTTCGGCTAATTATGTTATTTCTTATACTTTGAATGTCACTGTTGGGTTTACTGCATATTCTGGGGCAGTATCATATTCTGTTTATTCTATTTCACAGGAAGAGCCACCACAATATTATACAATCACAGATGTAGTAAATAAACTTTTAGCAATAATGAAAACCGAGCGAGTAGGAAGCACGCTAAGATTTACTTTTAATAGCGAACAAGCGACAAAATATTCAAGTGTATTAGCACCTGAGTTTGCATTTACAAAAAGCACATTAAAAGAGTGTTTG
>JALOBO010000064.1 GCA_023228225.1 Clostridia bacterium | reverse complement strand
AACATCATTGTGCAAGTAATTTTAATCCATCTTTGTGAATTTTAAGAGTTTCTTCGAATGCGGTATCCATATTCTTCCAATATGGAACAAGTATGTTGCTTGTAGTTGTTGCTAAGACACCTTCTACAGTATGTGTTGGAATCATGCTTTATTGTTAACCGTCATCATATAAAAAATATTTAAAAATTAATTTTCCCATAAACCTTTAATTTCTTTCCTACTACGCGGTTTTGAAGAATGTGATTTAATTGTATAATACGAACCTGTAACAGGATTTCGAATTATTTTACAATTATTTCCTCGATTTGGGTTTTGATGACCAGTGTCCTGCAATTTGCCCTTTCGTTCCATTTGCGTTTGACCGTTGTCTAACAGTATAATATGTATGATTTGTTTTGTTGTGCAATCGTTTTACCATGATAATTACCTGAGTCTAGTAAATGTTGGTTGTCCTTTTGGGTTGTTTTTAACGCCAAAAATTTTAGCATCTTTTCGCTCGTTGAGTAATATTAAACAAGTATGTGTATCTATCATATCGTTAATTACAATGCCTGTGCGCATGATTTTTAAAACGGTATGCCATTTACCGCCCGGTAAGCGCGTGGCAGTTTCTTCTTGAATTAAAGAACCGTCTTTAAAATACATCAAATTCAATCTCTCGTACGGGCGCAAATCATCTGCTGTTAATTTTTTCATAATAAATATATTGATGTCGTAATATTTAAAAGTAATTATTGGTTTAAGAAATATATGCTTTCTTAGGTGATTCAAACTTTTTACATAAGGATACAATATTTCTTCGTTTTTTGTTACTAATTTCTAACGTAATCACGGATGCAATATTTGTTAAACGCATTGTGCCAATAGTAATATACGGAATATCTAAATAAATAGTGGTAGTTATTTCATCAACTCTATTGAAATCACCATCCTCAATGCATAAAACGTTGTCATTTAAATAAATAATATAATCCCCGAAACGATAGTAATCTTTAAATAAAAATTCAATATTATATTTTTCAGTATAAAAGTTAAACCATTCGGTTAATCGTTCTTTTGTCCATTCAGTTGGGACTGAAGTGTCAACGGCGCCCTTATTGTTGAAGGCAAATTGACACTTACTCACATTTCGAATACATGTATGATAATAACGACACATGTTAAGTTCAGCAGTATCGCTTTTTTCATACAGCCATATCGCACATTTATCACAGTGTTTTGGGAACATATAGGTCACCAACTAAAGTCAACGATATCGTAATCTAAATCTTTTGGTATTCCGTGAAGTTTGTAATATTTTTTCAATATTTTCTTAAGATTCGGAATATATACCATGAGTTCACGTAATCTTTGTTTTGTAATAAATTTGAAACATGTAAGGTTTGAAACCATTGCCAGAACTTGTATATGGGATTTTTTCGTTACACAAATATTTTTAACACATTTTACGTAAAATTTCTTTTCAGATTCTACAAATGTTTTTAAATTATTTATTTCAAACACTACGTTATCTTTCCGATTGCCGGTTTCTCCATTTGCATACGTTATTGTACCATCTTCACCAGTTATTTCGTAATATTTCGTATGGTCAAGTCTCAAATCTCGGAATACTCCTTCAACGTCGTAATATTCAGTTTCGGTGATATGAGTTGGTATATATCCAAGCTGGGGTTCATATACAAATTCTTCACATTCGTGAAATCTGTCATCACTATTAAACGTGATTTTTTTATATTCTTCTTCAATTATAACTTTGTAAAAATATATGTCTACATAACCCATTTTAATCACCTTTGCCATTAAGCATTGCGTCATTTGCGATGCCCAATAATCCATTACTAATCCACCCAAGCATGGTCTGTTTAAACACATCATTTTCGATAAGTTTTTTGTGCATAATTGCGTTAATAACATCGCGCATATCTTCAGAAGTGTTTATTCCTGAGTATGGTTTCCACCAATGATACTGACTCATGAACTGGTTTAATTCAATAGTGTTTTCATAATCCAATAGAACTCTAAGAACTGATGCGTATTCTTTATCTGTGGCACTCCACACGTAATATTCTAAACACTTTTCCCAATAATTCGCCATGAATTCCGCGTCTTGAATAAATTCTTCATAACATAACGCTTTAATTTCTTTACAAATAGATTGGTCGTGAATATTTTTAATAAATTGTAAAGCATGACTATAATGCATGTTGTCTTCAATATAATTTTCTGCTTTTTGTTCATATAACTCATTTATAGACGTATACGCACCTGAACTAGTAATAATCCAGCATCCGTTGTTGGTTGATGTAAAGAATCCCATACTTAATTATATGACACTAATAGTATAAAAAGAGTTTGGTTTGATGTTTGATGAGTATTAAGCGCTATTTAATTTAGAGTTAATGTATGCTTTTACGGCTACATCATTCGTCAACCATGGCGCTGTATATTCTGCTTTTAACCCATCAATTTTATATACGTATCGCGTAAGAGTGCCATCAGATTTAACATAATGTTGTTTTGTTTCATAATAAGTAAAACCTTTATATTTTTTAGAGTTAATCATTTTAATCACTTAATTATATGTTCTACTTGTAATTAAATATATTTAATCAACAGTTGTTAATTCATCGACCAGTTTATTTGCGTTGTAAGCATCCAGACTTGCGTTTATCATACTCATCACCCATACGAGAATTGCTAATAAGAAAAATACACACACTAAGCCACCACTTAACCAAACAAGCATTTGTGATGCTGTCGAGTTGTTGTTAATAATTACACATGTTACAAAAAATAATAACGCTCCTAGATTTGCAAAATATAAAATAATTGATAATAGTAAATATGCAAAAAATTTTTTATATTGATGCGTCATCATAAACCCTAAACCAACAAATAAAAATGATGCTAATCCAGCTATACACCCTCTGCTGATATTATTAATATCGCGTTTAGATACCATGTTATATTCTAGTATGTTGTAACATTTAAATGTATGTATAATAATGCGTAGTACAGGATTCGAACCTGCGTAGTCCTACGACACACGCTCTTAAGGCGCGCCCATTTAACCGCTCTGGCAACCACGCTCTGATATATATAACTATTGTATCTTTATACATATAAAGCTTTTGTTAAAATAATAAAAATGCGTAGTGCAGGATTTGAACCTGCGAAAGTTCTGCAACACACGCTCTTGAGGCGCGCCCATTTGACCACTCTGGCAACCACGCTTTTAAAAATATGTTTATGAAATACTAGGTAAATCTTTATAACCTAACACATCTGTCAATTCAATAGTCCAAGTTACAACACAAGAACCATCGTTACATGTCATGTTGACATCTTTCCCAGCGTCACTTAAATATGCAATTAACCGAATTGCGTATGTTCTACTGCAATCGACACTGCATTCAGCACAATGTTTAGATGTGCTGTACGGATGTTCATCTATACAATCGCAGTCACAACCGATACTCATTTTTAAATCACCACAGTTGCCAGTTCACGAGCGATAATCACATCTTCACATGGTTTAGCTCTAATGACGTTTTTCACATACCATTCGTCAGCATCGATGATTTCAGATACTTTGTTAACATTTTCTATTATGTTCATACTTAACTCTTTTGCAGTGTTATTTCACTATAACATTTGCTTGCTAACATATTATAACTTATAATATATAAATCTTTACATACGATGTTTTTAAAAATATTAAATAAAAAGTTTTAAATACTAAAAGCACTAATATAGTATTGTAGAGTTGGCTTGCTAAAAAGCAAATAAAAAGAATGAAAAACAGCTTTGCTAAAGACTTGCGATGATGTTTCGCATGACGCAGTGCTCAGCGTTTTTCGAGCACAAATAAGTTAGTCTAACTGGTGAGTATCATTTCCCAATGAATGATACTTAGATTAACTTAGGAGTCATTGTTCGTATTGGATTTACAAAATAATCACGTCTTAAAGAATACATCCTACCCCTGTGGATGTCGTTGAAAACACCTCTCTAACAGCAAAGTAATACTCAACCATGTGTCTATTTTGCCTAGACACTAAAAAATAATTTTTATTTCACTAATTTTCTAAAATTACGAGTGAAATTAGGTAACGTTCCAACCATTTTGTTTGCTCTTTTAGTAATTTGATGTGTTGTAACACAAGTGTTTCTGCCTTTTAATGTTTCGTTTTCAGAAAGTCCTAAGTGTTTTTCAACATACGCAATTGCATTTTTAACACTTCGTGACGGGTCATATTTTAATAATTGTTTTACAAATATGTCGAATGCCTTATCCCCATCTATTTTAGCAAGTCTTGCTACATTACTACCATCCGCGTGAATATATTCTTCTTGTTTTCTAAAACGTGCCGCCCATTCGTTACCATAGCCTCCACCAAAATGTATATCTTTAGTAGCCGCCCAATCTTCTGCAAATTGTATAAAACGCTTAGTTGTGTTGGGGGATAATGCTTCCTCCTCTGCATATCTTACAAGTTTTTCATGTAAATTGTCATTCATAATTTATCAAATTAATATAGCAACCCGGTATACTTAAATGTATTTACTATCAACAAAACATTTATATGCTTTGAAGTCTAATAAAGTAGTGTAAAGTAGCTTTGTATAAAAACTACTTTACAACGTAGTAATCTCTCGAAACTGTCTTAACACATGGACATACCTACGAACTATTGTGCATTAACGATATGATACTAAATTTAAAATAGTGAAAGTTTTAAATTTAGCAAACGTTCTTTGCTCTTCGGACGATTCTGGATTAATTGTAAACAGGCTGGAGATTAGTTGCGTGAAGGTAATGGACTCACTGTAATAATTAATTATTACAGCAACTAATCTTTTTAACATTAACTTAATATTTTATATAATCTAAAGTATATTATACTGTAAAAAAAACAAAATAAGTATACAGTGTTAATTCTTTTGCGTTTATATATTCATGTATAATAAACACTCTCGGCAATCATTAGTTGTCTCCTTTACAAATATATCTACGCCAATACAAGTATGGGTGTTAACCCTTTTGCGCGTTTCAACGGCAGTCTTTACATCTTCAGCCAGTGTAAGATATAGTATAATCTCATTTTAAACCAATGCAGTTTACGTTCAAATTTACCAGGATAATTTTTATGATAACACCATACGTATGAATATCCGATTATTAACATAGGAACAAATATGCTCACCCAAACAAACCACGGGACAGACACTAATACGTAAATTATATCTGAAATGAATTTGCCAACTAAACTTATAACTAAGAAACTGAAATCCACAACTGATTTCACACAATTATTTATAAATGATACTAAAATATCCCATATCTGATACAAAGCGTATATAAATAATCCGCTAACCACACAAATACTTGCGAATAAAACTAAAACTTGCGCAATCTTTTTGGTAACATGCAATGCTTTTTTAACCGTACACTTCAGTAAATTTACAGGTTCAGTTCTAACAGGAGGTAAGATAGTTTTGGGGGAAATCTCACAATTTTCAAAAATAAGATTTTCAGTTTCACAGCCTGTAAAATCAGCACCCTTTAAATTAGCACCTGTAAAATTTACATTTTTCAAATTAGTGTATTTAAAATTAGTAAAGCAAAGATTTGCCCCAGAAAAATCAACATTTGTTAAATCAGAATATTGAAAATCATTCGATGGAAAATTCCCATTGCTAAAATTCACATTTTGTAAAACACAGCTTACCCAAGAGGCGGAAGGCAACGATTTATTTGATAAATCTATATTCTCCAAAATCCTATCATTCAGTGTAAACCAATTAATACCTTGATGCGAATGCAAATCTACTTTTACATTTAACTCCGCTTGGGTAATGTTATATTTTTTCATTTAAACAGCCTTATCTTTACGGGTCGAATTAAGTGATTGATGATGCATACTTGCACCATCCGCGTTAACACGAATATGCGCGAACGATATCCTAGCAAATAACCTTAATGGTTGCATACTTATAATTTTGCATCATAAGTATATAATACTATTCTATGATTTTGCACATTAAAAGCAATTAAAATTACTTTTTTATCGGATTAAGAATTTTATCGCAATTTACAATGACAACACGCACACATATACTTTCTAACATAATCTAAATTAGATTATTAACATTACATTTAAATATAAGAATATCCTTTAATTCGATATGCAAAATGTATATCCCCAACATCATGAAATATTAATATCAAATTTTAAACAAGAATTAATTACAACTACTGGTTATTTGTCAACACCTCGCAACATTCATATAACAACAGCTTTACACTATTTTTCAACATTAACTCCAACATTAAATTGGGAATCAATGACTACCCAAGACGCAAAATTATCATACAGTCAATTTTTATCATCTGATTTAAGCGATTCTACTCGCGCGCTTCGTTCAAGATACATTGTTCAATTTTTAAAATATCTGTGCGAAGAAAAAATAAATCAAAATTTAGATTATACAGTCATTTGTAAGCTAAAAACGCATAAAGCCAAACCAATCGTAATTGAAGAATCTAAGATATTAACTGAAACACAGGTAAAAGATGTTTTAAGCATCGCATTAACCAATAAAAAAGGCAAAACTTACACATTGCCAAATCAAATGAAAACGATAATTGCATTTTTATTTGGTGGTGGAATGCGCATCGGAGAGGTATTAAGATTGACTATTGAAGACGTAACATATAAACTTGATACAGAAACGGGGCGTGGATATTATAAAGTATCGGTTGATGATAAAAAAACAGAAAAGCGAAGAACTACGATTATCAACAGACCTTATTTGATGAATTATATTAAATCGCATCTTATATTAATGGAAACTACTAATAAATCCATGAATTTATTTACTGGAACAGAAAAAGAATTAAAATATTCATATATTCGTTATTGGTTTAATTTACTTCAGAAAAATGGTTATCCAACTTTAACAAGCCACAAAGGTCGCGCGCACAACATCAGTCGAAGAATAGCAAATGGGGAACCAATTTCAAGTGTTAGTATGACAACGCACGGCTCACCAAACGCGCCAGCTTTAAAATATTATTTACGATTAAATGAAAGTGATATTGTTAAAAATATGATGAAATTTGGGTAAAATTATTTGAATACAATTTCGAATTGTTCAAATAATGTTCCACTTGCTGTTTTAGTAATAGTATAGCCTCCTTTACGAATTTCATCATCACCTAAACTATAATACGGCATGTTATAACCATCGTTATATGCGTGGGTGTATTCCATATTAGATAGTGTCTTTTTATGTAATAAGTTTGAAACTGCGTAAGTATTTAAAATAGTTTGAAGCAAACTCATAGATTTACTATAACCACTCCCGCCAGCGCTAAAACCTGACCCGTTAAAATATGACCCATCTTTACGAACTCCGCTTACAGAAGCTTTCGCGTTTCCAGTTCTAGAATATTCAATTTGAACAGTCATTCTTTTAACTGGAGATGTGTTATATGCTTTCAAATATTCATTATATCGTTTTTCTACAGCATTTTCAAACTTACGTGGAGTGTTAAGTCTTTCCATTTCACTCTTCCATCCTTTCAGATATTTAGCGATTGATGTTTTAGTAATAGATACCATATACTATTATACACGCTCATTATATAAAAAGGTAATTATTGTTCTGATAAATCACCGTATATTTTTGTAAAAATAATACAACCATGACATTTAAAAGTAATACCATAATCTTCGGTATATACTAT
>JALOBO010000063.1 GCA_023228225.1 Clostridia bacterium | reverse complement strand
ACAGGAACTTGCAAATTCATTGCATGTATCTGATAAGACGATTAGAAGAACTATATCTTTTATAAACAACACCTTGGACAGTACTGACCAAGGTTATATACAAAGTGAAAATGGCATTGCAATACTATTATCAGAAGCACAATGTACAAAAATAAAAATGGAACTTGAGGGACATCATAACCTTGCGGACAGAACCGTTGTGAACACGGTAAGTAATGATATGGAATTCTTTGCAAAATCTATAGAATTACAGAAATATGCAACAGAACGTATTGCCGAACTTGAAAGGCTTAATCAGGAACAGAAAGAACATTTATCTATAGCACAGCCAAAAGCAGATGTATATGATGCTATCTGCGACAGTTCTACATTGCAGGATTTACAAACCGTAGCGCAGACAATAGGAGTTACGCATATTTTTAAGATATTGCTAGCAGATAGCATCATAAAAAAAGAATGGACTAAAGATAATACATTATTCTATCGTCCATATGCTGACTATAACGATTATCTTGTCCTTAAAGACGGAAGACCGTATGTAGTAGATGGAATAGCACATGTACGTCCGCGTATCTTTGTAACCGGTAAAGGTATTACTTGGTTGTCTAAAAAATATGGAGATAAGAAATGAAAAGAACTGATTATACATCATGGGAAGAATATTTTATGGGTATAGCAATACTGTCTTCTAAAAGGTCAAAAGACCCAAGTACACAGGTAGGAGCATGTATAGTTGATAAAGATAACAGAATAGTTTCTATGGGATATAACGGGTTTCCTAAAGGTTGTTCCGATAATGAATATCCGTGGGGTAAAGAAGGAAATCCATTAGACACTAAATATATGTATGTGGTTCATGCAGAATTAAATGCCATACTTAATGCGAGAGGTAAGAACTTGGAAGGAACTGCATTATATGTTACACTCTTTCCATGTAATGAATGCACTAAAGCTGTAATTCAATCTGGAATAGAACGCGTTGTCTATCTTGATAACAAGCATGAAGGAACTGATTCGGTTATTGCTTCAAAACGAATGCTTCTTTCAGCAGGTGTACATGTAGAAAAATATCATGGAAGAATAGTTGAAATAGAACTTTGAAAAGGAATAATATATGAGCTGTCCAACTTTTAATGTAGAAGAATTACTCGATATCAAACAGAATGAAATACAAAATATTAATACAACATCATTCATAGAACAAACTAACATTCCTGAAAAGTTTATAAATGCAGTTTTAGATGACTCAGGAACGAGCAAACTTATACAAGAGTTCTGCGAAGAAAAGTCTAAATATACTACTATGGTTTTAATAGGAGATTTTGGACGGGGTAAATCTTATTCTGCATGTGCGTCCATGATTCACCGTTCAAGCACGGGATTAAGTGCCGGTAAATATATTTCATGCAAATATGAAGTATGCCCTATTATCCGTACAAGCAGAAACTTTAAAAGCAGTGTACAGGAATTTGATGTTCTAAAAGGATACTATACTATTCCATACTTAGTACTCGATGAAATTGGACAGGGGGATGATGCACAAATTGAAAAAGTTTTTGATGCTAATGTCCTTTCTGCTAGATATGATAACGGGAAACATACTGTTATAACTACAAACATGGATATGAATGAGTTATGTGATTTTCTTGGAGGTTCATTAAAAAGCAGATTCAAGGAAACTGCGATTCCTGTTTATTTTGGTGGAATAGACAAAAGAGGTGCTATAAGTGACAAATAATGACTACCTTAAAGAAGCTATAAATCTATGCATAGATATATATAATATTAAAAAAAATGGAAAATGGATTAATCATATAGAAATAACACAAGATTTTAAGGATTATTTTAAAATAGATAAGAAATGGTACGTGGTAGATATTATTATCAACAACTATATAAAAAATGGGAAATATATTATAGTTTATTGATACAATGTATTGACAAAACAAACAAAGCATGATATATTCTATGTAACTTATCTATAAGGATTATAACGTGAGAAAATACACGAAAGAAGAAATGGAAGAATACTGGATGGCTCGATGCCCTGAATGTGGCTGGAAAGGTTTGTCTTGTGATTGTTATGGATTTGGTGCCATTGCTGATACTGGAGATTATGAAGACGGATATTGCCCAAAATGCGGAGCAATAGTTAATGATGAAGAGTACGAACCTATAAGATTTGTTCTATGGTTTTTACGATTTATAACATTTTATAGAATACGCAAAATGTGCAAAAATAAACTGCTAGAATATAAATATATGATATATTGTAATAAAATACGCAAACATGCAAGAAAAGGAGACAAATATGGATGTAATAGATAATTATAATGATGCTTTGCAATCATTATATGATGCAGTAGGTTTTGTTGAAGACTGAGCGGTTCTTCCAATAGATTATAGAACCAATATGTTTTGGCATGTTGATAAAGTTGATAATTGCGTTCGTTATGCAGAAAGTATGGAAGTGCTAGATTCTGACGGTGATTATTATGAAAATCAAATATATAAACAAAGATTTTATAATAAATGGATATATAGAGGTGAAAAACTAACCATGATTATGGTTGATACAAACATCGACGGTAACAGATTCTTTGCTTTTTATGATAATGATAAAGAGGTTAAAATATGATGTTCGATTTACAAACAAAAAAATGTCCGTATTGTGGAAAACAGATGATGGACAGAAGCGATCTTTTTTCATCTCTTAAAGATCAGGAAATACAAATGAAAAAATTAGGTGTTGTGTTTAGATCAAATGCTACAAAAGATAATCAGTATATTTGTGTTGAATGCAAAGAAAAAGGAGTTGCATCATTTACATGTTCTCTGTGTGGTGAACAACGTTCTTATGAAGATATGCAGCAGTCGTTTGGAGATCCACCTGAATACTTGTGTAAACATTGTTATAATATTGTTCCTGCAAAAGCATGGGATAATAAAGTAGATGAGCTTTTAGATATCCATAAATATGATTTTGAATAAATCAGTTAAATAAAAAATATTTTTGTATTATAGGGGTTGAATAAACGATGGAAATAAATGAACAAGTATATTATGATGGCATAAAATATAACAGCTATAAAGAGCTTGCTGAATATCTAGATGTATCTATAGAAAAAGTAAATAAGATTATAGAAGAGGAATTGTATCATGGAAAGCCGGTAACAAAATATATGCTTAAAACAGAGGTTAAAAAAAGGAAGGCTAAACATGTACATATACCCGGAGAACCATTGATACCACATCCGGTAACAGTTGGAATAAGTACATTATTCCAATGAACTATATAAAGGAGTATAAATATGAAGAATTGGGAAACAAAAGGTTTTAGAAGTAATTTCCACTATGGTATGAACTGTTCTTTATGCCCGGCAAAAGAATTCTGTAAAACATGTTCATCTGCTGATGATTGTGTAAACATATTTTTTGATTATGCAACGAAAGAATATGTAAAACCAGTTAAAAAGATGACTATGCAGGAATGGGCAAATATAACAGGAATGCCTGTAGCAAAGGATATGTACGGAGAAGTATTTATATATCATTCGGTAAAAATTAATAAATTAGAAGAATCTTGGAATAATGAATGTAGAAGTTATATGTCTATAACAGACAGAGTGTCAGATGTGGGTAAACACGATTGGACGATACCCTGCTATCCCGAAGGAGATAAAAATGAATAAGAAAATTAAGATTCTGGGCATTGCAATAATGCTGTCATTAGTGGTATCTGCTGTTTATGCACATACATATATAGCTGTATATATTGATGGGAATGGAAATACTATAGGAGTTGCAAGTGAAGACGGTTCTGCTGTAATTAATGTTTCTGTAAATTGCGGAGTACCTGCTGATTTTTATTTTCAGGGTACAGACAACACTAATGATTATCTGTATAAAAGGGGCGGAGATGTTATATCTATATCACATGATGCGCAAACATTGATATGCGGTAATATATATACAGGCCAGACATTTATATTCAGCCTTTGTAAAGTATCTCAAACAAATTAGGATTAAAAATTGAAAAAAGTATGTATTTTTATAATTGTAATATCTTTGTTCTGTGTAAATGCTTATACTAAAGTTATAGATAACAGGACAAAGCATATTATATATGAAATAGGATTGTCAAAAGGTGTACCAAAATCTATAACAGACAGACTTATGTATGAAGAATCAAGATATGATGACCATGCAAAAAGTGAATATACAAAAGAAGGTTATAATTCAAAAGGATTATTTCAAATATATACCAGACCTGACAACTTAGAATATATTGTTTCTAAGTTTTGGACGGGAGACGAAAAGTTTGATATATATAATCCTGTTCATAACGCAACAGCAGCACTTGGTTATTTGTCTGCACTGCACAGGCAATACGGAAGCTGGTATGAAGCATTGCTGTTTTATAATCATGGTGATATAAAAACAGCATCAGAAGATACTAAGTTATATGCACTTAGGATAATAAATGCGGTGAATCCGTGAAAACAATAAAGGAGATATAATATGATTAAGTATGTAGTTACATCAGGAGATTGTTCTGATTATAAAGTTAAAGGTGTTTTTTCGTTAAAAGAAAAGGCAGAACAGTATATAAAAATACATAAAATATTTGATGAAGAGATAAACGAAATACCGGAAGAATTCATAGAAGATAATGAAGAAATACCGAATTTTGTTATTGCATGTAATGATTTCAGTAATAAATATTTTGAAGGATATAGGCCCCCAGAATGGACTTTCATGGAATATAACAAAGAACGTATTATAATGGGTTATGATGAATATGTAGAAGTTTTTAACAATATAATTAAAAGAGTATCAGTTAAAATAAAATATAATGAAGATATAGAAATAATGATTAAAGATGCAGAAAAAAGAATGGACATTCTATATAAAGAAAAAATTGAAAGCCTAAAAGATGCTACACATATGCAACAGTTATTTAAAATTGAGGATATACGAAAAGATAAAGGAATTATTATAGCAGTTGCACAGTCTGGGAAAGGAGACGGAATCATTGTTAAACTTAATGATTTCAGTTTGGACATTGATACAACAAAGAGTTTTTATGCACGGTCTACTATTGATATATTTGGGAATATCTATTTTATAGACAATATTAAAAGCGTAGAGGATGTAGAAAAATGAAAATAACAGAAATGTACAAAAATGGACAAACAGGAACGTGGGATACGCTGGTGGTAGATTATAAAAAAAGCTCATTGCATCATATCCTTACAGATACAAACGCATTTGTTGATAAGATCAAAGAGAAGAAAAACTGTAAATCAAAAAAAGATAAATATCTTCACGAACTTGCTATATTATATAATGTAGAAGATAAAATAATATATCATTCTAATATATTATTTGTGTGTTATGATACAGTTGCATTTATGTCATTTGTAAATAAGAGAACATATTCTTTAGACGATATATCAAAAACAACAGCATTTAAATACATATCTGAATATAAATCATATCTGGCAGTTGAAAATTATAAATATATAAACAATAAATACACACCGGAATATATGCTTAAAATGATGAATTTTTTGAACTGTTTATTTTCGTATAAAAGTTTTTATAAATACGAAGAATTTTTCCGTTTATATGGAAGAGAATATTCATGTGTTAAGTATAAATTGAAATTCATATATGACAGTATTGAATATCTTGAATATATATCGGCTGATAAAGAAGATTTTAAATTCAGGTACGACAAAGAACTTATAACAAAAGGAATAGCACAATTATTTTATTAATACAGGAGATAAAAATGAAATTCATTGAACAATCAGCAGAAATTATTGCAACTAACGGAGGAGATAAACCTCTTGAACTTATAGAATTATGTGCAAGAACATGTTATCAGTCACAGGACAGAATAACAGAAGGTTCTGCTGAAAAAATGGTAAATATGCTTGTTAAAAACGGTCATATGGCAATGATAGAACATCTTGTTGTAACCATGAGATTAATAACATCCAGAGGAGTAACACATGAACTGGTAAGACACCGCATGGCTAGTTATGCACAGCAATCTACAAGATATTGTGACAGCAAAGATATGCACATAATTATTCCGTCATGGTTACAAGAATATGATGTAAATTCATTATATGAAAGGTATATGACAGGAAAATTGTTACCACCAAAAGATTTAGAAATGTACAAAAGAATTGAAAGATATTTTTCAGTTCTTTCTTGGATAGAAGACGGATATAATAAGATGCTTGAATCTGGAGCAAAAAAACAGGAAGCCAGAGGTGTTCTTCCAAATGATTTAGCTACAGAGATAATTGTTACTGCAAACGCACGGGAATGGCTTCATATTCTTTCACTTAGAGAAGATAAAGCGGCACATCCTGATATGCAGTATCTTGCATCTCTTATAAGAAATAGACTGTCTGATTATTGTCCTGTTTTATTTGAGAAAAAATAGAGCATCATATGGCAAAACAACTTTACTCTAATGAATTTGAAAAATGTTTGCTTGGAAGTGCGCTTCTTGATAATGATATTATAGATGATATAGAATCTTCTATACGGGAAGAATATTTTTATTTCAGTAATCATAAAACAATATATAATAAAATTATAGAATTATATGATGCAAATAAGTGCTGTGATATTGTAATGCTTTGCGATTCTCTTCCGTCTCTGGCACAGTCAATTGCAGAGCTTACAAGCTGTGTATCATCTTCATCAAATTATAAGTTTTATGTTAAAGAAATAAAAAATCTTTATAAAGAAAGAAAATATCTTGATGACATAACTGGTATTAATGAAAACAAAGATAATAAAACAATAGATGAAGTACTTGCTGAAGCAGACAATGCAATAATGACACTTATAAATGATGTGTCAACGGTTGAGGAAGATACTGCGCATTCGTTGTGTACATGGTATGTAAAATATATAGATGATAATATAAAAAACAGACTCAATGATTCTCTTATAGGATATGATTCTGGATTTGAGGGCATAAATACACTTCTGGACGGAATACCAAAAGACATACTATGGGTAATAGGAGCACGACCGTCTATGGGGAAAACTTCTATGGCTGAACAGTTATTCTATAATTTATGCAGTAAAAATGTACCGTCTGCATTTTTTTCTCTGGAAATGAAATCAACAGCTATAATGTCACGCATAGTATCTGCAAATACGGGAATAAGATTGTCGATGATGAAGCATGGAATGATAACAAAACAGCAGCTTTCACAAATGCAGGTTTTTATAACAAACATGTTTACGCTTCCTATGGTAATGGTTGATACATCAAAAAGACAGGTTGGAAGAGATGTAGACAGTATATGCAGTAAAATACGTTCACTTGCGAAACGGGGAACGAAAGTGTTTTTTATAGATCATTTAGGGTTTATTTCATGCTCTTCAAAAACAAAAAGAAATGAACAGGTTGGTGAAATTACAAAACGTCTTGCAGACTTGAAAAATCAGCTGGGAATAACTATAATATTATTATGCCAGCTTACAAGGGATACAGAGGGAAAGGAACCTTCGCTTAATTCGCTTAAAGAATCAGGTGATATAGAACAGGATGCAGACATTGTTTCATTTATTCACAGGGATAGGGAAATGGAAGGTGTTGAACGGGTTTCTGCTAAATTCATAACTGAAAAAAACAGGGACGGACGATGTGGTATTGTAAATCTTGATTTCTATCCATATATAACCAAATTTGCAGACGAGAGGAAAAATGTACAGGAAACTACATACGGGAACAAGCATTTATGATGATAATGTCATATATACTTATTATAATAAACAGAACAATTTTACCAGAATTAAGATGGATAAAGAAATGTTTTATGTATGGTTTTATGAAGATAGATATGGGATAGTATGTAAAAGTCTTACGGATGCCATTAATAAATCTATTGAAAAATTTGATAAAAAATACGGATGGGAAAATGTACTTAAAAACAAAATCGTCAATAACTAATTCAAAAAACAGGCGTACCGG